>NZ_JBHNYX010000050.1:0-28178 GCF_054960505.1 Alteromonas sp. G4i13
GCCCCGCATTTTCATGCAGGGCTTTCTGAATAATGGTGCCTCGACCCGGGATCGAACCAGGGACACGCGGATTTTCAATGCAAATCACCACTTTAACCCTTTGAAAATAAGCAACTTTTAATTTCTTTGCAAATTCTTTGCAAAAAGAACTCTTTTCTGTTTTACTGGCGCTATGGCAAAACAGACTGAAAGACACGACATAAACGATGAGCTGTATATCTTTAAACAAGATAACAGTGAACGCTGGTACGCGCGATTTATACTAACCAACCACAAAAAATGGCTCTGTAAATCAACTAAGAAGAAAGATAAAGACGAAGCTATCGCCATGGCACATCGAATCTTCTTAGACCACCAAATTAGACACGAAAATAACACACTAGTCCAAAGTAAGCGATTCAAAGACGTAGCTGACCGCGTCATCGAAAAGCTTGAAGAGCAACTAGAACACGGGGGCGGTAAACGCACCTATAAAGACTATATTCGAGCTTTAGAAAACTACCACATACCTTACTTTTCACGGACATTTATTACTTCAATTGACCAAGAAGAAATATCTAAATTTGATGAGTGGCGTAAAGGGCGGATGAAGAAGTCTCCAGCCTCCTCTACATTATTAACTCACAATGCTGCTCTTCAGCTCGTTTTTAAAGAAGCTATTGAGCAAAAATGGATGATCGCCGCTCAAGTACCTGTTCTTTCATCTAAAGGTGAAGCAGGCAAACGCCGCTCTGCATTTTCGGAAGAGGAATACGAAGCTGTATTGGACGCAATACTAGAAAGAGAATTTAATGCCCATAGTGAAAAAACTCGTCAGATCTGTGAGTTACTTTATGATTATTGTGAAATAACAATAAATACTGGTATTAGACACGGAACGGAAATGGACGCCTTAACGTGGAAGGACATCGAAATAAAAACGCAAGGGTCTAAAGCTCAATTCTTCATTCACATCACCAAAGGTAAAACAACAAAATATACAGGCCCTCGTAAAGTAGTTTGTAAACGTGATGTGATTGGTGCTTTAACTAGACTCAGAGAACGTTTTCCACTGCGTACACCTAACCAAAAACTATTTTTGCTAGCAAATGGTGAACCCACAAAGCAATTAGGTAAGGCATTTGAGAAAGCTCTCCAAAGTTCGGGATTAAAAGAGTCACCCAGAGGACCGCGAACGCTATACTCTCTTCGACATACCTACATTACGTGGCAGCTTCTCAACGGAACCAGCATGGACGTAATTGCGCGCCAATGTGGAACCAGTACAGCAATGATCGAGCAGCACTATAGTCACGTAAAGCCGGAAATGTTTGCCGATGCTTTGTCTGGAGTAACATTTGACAAAGAAGAGCCCAAAGCATTGTCTAAGAAAACATTGAACAGACGTGCAAAGACCGCAGAGCGCGACGAAAAACGCTTTAAAGAATGGGCTGAGGAGTTGAGAAAGCGTGGGTGTATTTAGTGCAAAATATAGTGAGATAATATTATTAATAAGTTCCGCCTAACGATGAAGTGAAAAAAACTGAGATAAAAACCGATTGCCGGTCGGTACTCTCTATGTATAATACCTATCGTTAATCGGTTTTTTAAAAGGGTGCGGCGAATATGAATCTTGGTGAACTTGAAAAGCTAGTTCTACATTATTTATGGAAGCACAAAGATGTTGATGTAAAGCAAGTTTATTCGCATTTCATAAATGTGAGGGGAGGAAGCTTAAATACCTACCAGAGTACACTTGATCGCCTTTTCAAAAAGGGACTTCTAGCCAGAAAAAAAGAGGGGCATGCATATATCTATAACACAAAAGTCGAGAGATACGAGTTGATCGGACAGCTTATAAAGTCAGTTGCTAGTGACTTTATTGCTGGCGACGATAGCAGCCTTATCGCAGCTTTTTCTTCCATCTCAAGTGAATTTAGTGTCGACCAACTAACTAAACTAGAGCAACTTATAGAAGAGCAAAAAAAGCTCAAGTCAGTGAACAAGGATTAAGTAAAATAATGACAATATTCTTCAACCTGCTAGCAATTTTTACTATTGCATTCGCAATAACTAATTTGGTTGTGTCTATTGGCGTATCTTTACTAGGACAAAAGTTAACATCTGTTCAGTTAAAACCAAGGAAAGCTCTGCTTTGGTTTTGTGTTTCAATGCCATGGATAATGAGCATTTTAGTCTGTCTTTACTTACTTGATATATATGTCTACTCAAGCATATTTGAAACTAAACAATATGCTCATTGGCATCATATATCAGATTTCAACTGGTTTAGTTGGCATGCAGTTACAATAATACTCCTGCTCTCTTACATGATGTTTGTATTGACTTCAAAGACGAGACAGCTATGGCTTCATAGACAGGAGGTGAGCTTGCTAACTTGCCTCTCAAAAAACTTAAGCCGGGGGGTATATGAAGTTGAGATACCTAAATTTGCAGCGTTTACCTCTGGAATACGGAGCAAGAAATGCTTCATAACTACAGGGCTTTTGAATGAGGTTACTCCCGAAGAACTTGATGTCATTTTAAAGCACGAAAGAGCGCATGTTGTAAATAATGATCCCCTGAAAAAGTGGCTTTTTAGTATTTTGGTCTCATTTTATTTTGCACCAGTAGCAAGATTACTAACTCTACAGATGGTGTTGGCTATGGAACAAGATGCAGACAATGCTGTATTAGAAGAAGGAATTGACCGGATATTCGTTGCAAGCACTTTAATTAAAGTTGCAAAGCTTAATGCGCAAGAGGACATACTTAAATCAAGCGCTTTAGTTGTAAATTTCGGAGCAGATGTCCTTGAGCAACGCATCTATTTCCTCTTGGGTAGGTTGCAGTTGTCACCTATCAATAAGACTGTAGCGTTCTCTTTTGCCATTGCATTATTTTTTCTATGTATGACTTCTTTAGACGGTGTTCATCATCTTATTGAAACGGTGTTTAGCCATTAAAATTTATTCTAAAAACCGATCGGTGAACGGTTTTTATTTTCAAACTTAGTCGAAGGCTTTTAAAAAGCTTTCATAAGGATTTTATTTATGTTTTTTGGAAAAAAATTAAGCAAAAAACCGATCATCAATCGGTATTTTGTGAGTGGTATGCTTATAAGCATGTCCATCAGTGGGATGTCTGTTGGTGTTAATGCACAAGAAATACTCACATTGAATGATGCAATTAGTCTATCCCTGCAACAACATCCTGAATTACATGTATTCACACATAAATCAGAGGCTGCAAAAGCTCTTATTACTCAAGCTGAGGTTGGCACGCCTAAAGTAGTTAATGCGCAACTCGAGGATTTCTTGGGCTCTGGTAACAACTCAGGGGTATCTGGATTGCAAGCAACATTGAGCATTTCATGGTTACTTGAAAATGACATTATCGAGTCTAGGGTCAATCTAGCTTCATCGAAAGCTGACGCAACTACAATTGATCAAGAGGTTAAAGCCGTTGATATCGCAGCAAATACAGCACGATTGTATATAACCTTATTGGCTCAAAAAGAGAACTTAAAGTTGGCGAAGATTGCAGAAGACCAAGCGAAAGATCTCTTGGACAATGTAGAAGGTCGTGTAAAAGCAGCAAAAGCTAACGCTATCGATGAACTCCGCGCTCGCGCTTCGCTATCTTTGTACGAGCTAGAAGTAGAAGATCTTGTTCATGAGATTGCAGCAACAAAATCTGCATTAGCGGCGCAGTGGAAGGGTACTACAAACTTTTCAGTAACTGGAACGCTTACAAATATTCCTTCAATTTCTGAGTTAGATGAAGTTTTGAAAAGATTGAAGGAAAACCCGAAAATCCAACGCTACATACTACAGCAACAAGAAATTGAATCTGAAATTGATTTGGCAGTAGTAGAGGAGTCACCCGCTTGGGAAGTGTCGACAGGCATTAGACGAAACGAAGTAATTGACGACTTTGCATTTGTAGCTGGGATATCAATACCTATTGGAGGCGAAGGTCGTAATAAAGGATTAATCACGTCTTTGCGTGCAAAGCAGAGCCAAAGTGCTGCTGAATCTGATGCCTTACTTCAAAGTATTTCCACTGATGCTCTGTTGTTGACTCACAAATTAAAGCACAGCCTCCATGTAATCCAAAAATTATCAAACAGTTCCATTCCGATGTTAGAGCAAGCAAATGAGCAAGCTAGTCGAGCATACAACATCGGAAGTTACTCATATACGGACCTCTTTGCGGTCCAGAAAGAACTGTTAAATGCGCAGAAGAGCCTAATCGATGCCTATACCAACATTCAACTATTTAACATTGAATTAGAGAGATTAACGGGTACTTCGGTATCCAAGAATGAGAGAGCACTATGAAACTTCGCAAATTATTTACCTTAATAGCATTTGCCCATATTGGCATTAGCTTATCCGCAATCAGTAACCTAGCTGTTGCTGAGTCAGCTAAAGAAATTACTCAAGAAGAAGTAGAGAAAGGCCCTAATAATGGTCGAGTATTGAGACAGGGTGACCTTGCTATCGAGCTGGCGATTTATGAAACCGACACCCCTCCCGAATTTCGTGTATACGCTAGTTATGCAGGACAGCGAATATCAGCTGAAGACATTGAAGTGAACGTAAAACTCACGCGTTTGGGAGATGGCATCGATGACATAGATTTTTATGTTGAGGGCAATTATCTGCGCGGTGACATGGTTATCTATGAACCTCACTCTTTTTTAGTTTCACTTACTGCCAATTACCAAGGCAAAACATACGAATGGTCTTACGATAACTATGAAGGAAGGACAAAAATAGATGATTCACTAGCAAAGGCTATGGACATTAAAACCGATTTCGTATCGAGTAAAAAACTTAACGCGCGGTTGAAAGTATATGGCCAGTTAGTTTTACCCCCCAATGCAGTGAGGAATATATCTGCGCGTTATCCAGGCGAAATAACTTCTGTTGATGTCATTTTAGGTCAAGCAGTAAAGAAAGGGCAGACTCTTTTCACTATCCAATCAAGCGAAAGCTTGCAAAGTTATCAAGTTAAATCGCCGATTGATGGCCTAATTACATTTCAGGATATTGGGGTAGGCGAACAATCGGGAGACAAGAAACTAGTCGCTATTACTGATACCTCGCAATTAATAGCAGAGCTGAACGTATATCCAGAAGACCAAAACAAGAAATTGTTAGATGCTCCCGTCGATATACAAGTTCCGGGTCACGATAAGACGATAAGCACTAAAATTTTTGACAGCCTTTATGCCGTTAACGGCTCGCAAGCAAAAGTCTATCGCGCCATTGTAAATAATAATGACGGCTTTTACTCACCAGGACAGTTTATAACAGCCCAAATTCTCTTTGACTCATTCACCGTTGAAAGAGCTGTGAAAGAGGAATCCCTTCAGGCTTTTAGAGATTTCACGGTGGTCTATGGAAAGTTTGGTGATCAATACGAAGTTCGGATGCTTGAGCTCGGCCGAAAAGCAGAGGGATGGGTTGAAGTACTAAACGGCATTCCCTCTGGAACAGAATATGTCACTCTCAACAGCTACATAATAAAGGCTGATATTGAGAAGTCGGGCGCGTCTCACGACCACTAAGGAACTCCTTGAATGTTAGATGCTATTTTAAAATTTTCAATCGAGAGAAGTAAGCTAATTCTCGTTTTTGTTTTCGCGGTAGCGATGCTTGGCCTTTGGAACTTCCAAAAGCTGCCAATTGATGCTGTACCAGACATTACCAATGTGCAGGTTGTAATAAATACAGAGGCACTTGGGTATACCCCACTGGAGGTAGAGCAACGTATCACGTTTCCTCTTGAAACCGCATTGTCAGGAGTTCCAAACCTGTCTTATACGCGTTCTGTATCTCGCTATGGATTATCACAAGTAGTTGCGATCTTTAATGATGACACTGATATCTATTTTGCTAGGCAATTAGTCAATGAACGTATTAACGCTGCAAAATCTGAACTTCCCTCAGGACTGGAGCCTGAGTTGGGGCCAATTTCTACGGGACTTGGTGAAATATTCATGTTCACGGTTGACGCTAAGGAAGGGACAACCAATGAAGATGGTCGTCCAATTTCCCCGACAGACTTAAGAACAGTTCATGATTGGGTAATTCGTCCACAATTGATGCAAGTAGAAGGCGTTGTTGAAGTCAACCCAATTGGAGGATTTGAGCGCGAGATCCTTATTGCACTGAACCCCGATAAATTATTGTTATTCGGTTTAACTCAGCAAGATGTCATAAATGCAGTAGGAAAGCATAATTCAAATAAAGGTGCAGGTTTTATTGAGAAAAATGGTGCTCAATGGTTAATTCGACTGCCTGGACAAGTGGAAACGCTTAAACAAATTTCTGAGATTCCTTTGCCTACAGACCTTGGCAAGATTGTTCGAGTAAAAGACGTCGCGGAAGTAAAAGAAGGTAAGGAGCTAAGATCTGGGGCTGCAACACAGAATGGTCGAGAGGTCGTGCTGAGTACAGTCTTTATGTTGATAGGCGAGAACAGCCAAAAGGTCGCGAGAGGTGTTGGTGAACGAATAAAAGAAATTAGCGCGTCACTTCCCGAAGGAATAGTCGTAAACGCTGTCTACGATCGAACAAAACTAGTCAATACAACATTAGATACGGTCGAAATGAACCTTACTGAAGGGGCTATTTTGGTCATTGTTGTTCTGTTCTTACTATTAGGCAACATAAGAGCCGCATTTTTGACAGCTTTAGTTATTCCTTTCGCCATGCTTATGACTGTAACGGGAATGATTCAAACACGAACAACAGCGAATCTGATGAGCTTAGGTGCACTCGATTTTGGATTGTTAGTCGACGGGGCTATCATTATCGTTGAGAATTGTTTGAGGAGACTTTCTCATGCCACTCAAAAAGGCGAGCTTAACGCCAAACAACGTTTATCCTTAGTTTACGATGCGACACGAGAGGTCATTCGACCTGCTTTATTCGGGGTTTTCATAATAACCGCAGTCTACTTACCTATATTTGCGCTATCAGGTGTTGAGGGAAAGATGTTTCACCCAATGGCAATAACGGTAGTAATAGCTCTTGTTAGCGCGATGGTACTTTCAATTACATTTATCCCTGCTGCTATTGCGCTAACTTTCAAAGGCAAGGTAACTGAGAAAGAAAACATCATTATCAATACCTCAGTATCACTTTATAGGCCTGCTCTGAAGGTTATTTTAAAGGCGAGATGGCTGGTCATTATAGTTGCATTCTCATTAGTTGTGCTGGCTTCATTTATGGGGATGCGGCTCGGCAGTGAGTTTGTGCCAAACCTTGATGAGGGCGACATCGCGATGCATGCGCTGAGAATTCCTGGTACTTCACTATCGCAATCTATTGCGATGCAGAAAGTACTTGAAGAGAGAATAAAAGCGTTACCCGAAGTAGAGCGCGTATTTGCAAAAATAGGTACCGCGAATGTAGCTACAGATGCAGTTCCTCCTAGCGTTGCTGATAATTTTATAATTATTAAGCCTAGAAGCGAATGGCCTAACCCTAATAAGACTAAAGAACAGCTAGTTGCTGAATTAGAAGAACTAGTTACACCTGTGCCAGGCAATAGGTATGAATTTCTCCAACCAATACAGATGCGATTTAATGAGTTGCTTGCTGGAGTTAGAGCAGAGCTTGCAATAAAAGTATTTGGTGATGATTTTGATACTTTGGCTGAACTCGGGAAAGAAATCGAAACGGCAATTCAGGATGTTGAAGGTATACGTGATGTGCAGGTAGAGCAAACTAAAGGTCTTCCAGTACTCACTTTTCTACCGCACAGAGAAAAGCTCGCATTATACGGGCTTAGCCTTGAAGACTTTCAAACACAAGTAGCTGTGTCTATGGGGGGGCAAGTCGCAGGAAAATTTTACGAAGGCGATAAACGTTTCGATATTGTAGCGCGTCTTCCTGAGGAAAAGCGCCAAGATGTAAATTCGCTGTCTAATTTGCCTATCTCCTTACCAAATGGTGAGCATATACCTCTAAAAGAGCTTGCTGATATGGAAGTTATTTTAGGAGCTAATCAAGTCAACCGCGAAAACGGAAAGCGCAGAGTCGTTGTTACTGCCAACGTGCGTGGTCGAGATTTAGGTAGCTTTGTTCAAGATATACAGGCAGCGATTAAATCTAAAGTTAAATTACCTGCCAGTTACTGGATTGAATATGGTGGTACTTATCAAAAGCTACAGTCTGCGTCTGAGCGTTTAAGCATTGTGGTGCCAGTCACACTTGTTCTTATTGTTTTACTTTTATTCTTAGCACTAGGTTCGATAAAAGACTCGCTCATTATTTTTTCAGGGGTTCCATTAGCACTTACAGGGGGGATCTTTGCTCTGTACCTTCGAGGCATCCCTTTTTCAATATCTGCGGCAGTCGGCTTTATAGCGTTATCTGGTATAGCAATTCTGAACGGATTAGTGCTTGTTTCGTTTATTCGAGATTTAATTTCGAGGAACCAATTGCTCGAAAGTGCAATTATCGAAGGAGCAGTAACGAGGTTAAGACCTGTTATCACTACAGCTCTCGTAGCTTCGCTAGGTTTTATTCCAATGGCATTAAACACAGGAATCGGCTCTGAAGTTCAAAGACCATTGGCAACCGTTGTAATAGGAGGTGTAATTTCTTCAACAATCTTAACGCTTTTCGTCTTACCCGCACTATTTCGAATTTTACATTCGAACGACAAGTCTGAAGAGCACATTTCTGGGAATTCATTAATGAAAAGCGAAGGGTAAATAAATGTTAGGTAAATTAAAGCTAACGCATTTGGTGTACCTTCTTCTATCTCTGTGTGCAATGGCTTCGTTTGAAGCCTTTGCACACGGTGTAGACGACAGTACACGTAACTTCTTAGAAAACAACACTGGTATCCAGATAATTCCTTTTCTGTATATCGGAGCTAAACATATGGTTACGGGTTATGACCATTTGCTGTTTCTAGTGGGAGTGCTGTTTTTTCTGAGAAATAGTAAAGACGTCTTGCTCTACGTAAGTATGTTCACGATAGGTCACAGTTTAACTCTAATGACTGGAGTCCTAGCTAATATCCAGGTTAATGCATACCTGATTGATGCAATTATCGGTTTATCAGTGGTTTATAAAGGGTTTGATAACCTCGGAGGATTCACCCACTTCTTTGGTAAACAACCCGACCCTAAGAAAGCTGTACTTATTTTTGGCTTGTTTCATGGCTTCGGATTAGCAACAAAGATCCAAGAGTTTCACTTACCTGAAGATGGGCTAGCGCTAAATCTGCTCTCCTTTAATATTGGAGTAGAAATTGGTCAGTTTATGGCTCTTATTTTTATTCTTCTGTTAATTAATTTTTGGCGTCAATTCGAGAGTTTCGACCGTTTTTCTGCGGCAACGAACACAGTCTTGATGAGTGGTGGTTTTATGTTAGTTGGCATGCAACTAACAGGGTATTTTGTTAGCTAAATCTTATGAGAAATATATTTATGGAATCTAATCAAACAAATCGAGCACTGATAAAAGCGACTGTAATTGCATTGTCAGTAGCAGTAGTGACTCTAGTGTTATTTATTTTACCTGCTGAGTATGACATTGACCCTACTGGTGTCGGAAAGAAGCTCGGTCTAACAGTATTTAATCAGGACGGAGAATCTCCATCTGCTAAGACAAGTACAGACGGTGACCAAGATACAGTGGTCGTTACTGTTCCAGCAGGTAAAGGTATCGAGTATAAGCTCAGCATGATGGAGAGCCAGCAGGTCACTTATGAATGGCAAACAAGTAATGGCGAGCTATATGTCGATCTTCATGGTGAACCAGATGGTGATAATACTGGCTATTTTAAGTCATACACTGTCGCTACTGTTGAAAGTATGAAAGGGAGTTTTGTTGTTCCTTTTAACGGGTCACATGGCTGGTATTGGAAAAACAACACAGACAAAGATATTGATGTTCAACTAATTTTCAGCGGTGAATACATCGTTGAAGGTTTAAAGTAAAAATGAGGAATCACAGAATGAAACACATAAAAGTATTAACAATTGCATCTGCGCTTTTAGCTTCTTCTAATGCTTTCGCACATGGAGGAGCGCATGGCGAGGTAAGTGTTATGGAGGTCATCCAAGCTGCCCAGACAACGGCTAAAACACTTACTTTTAAAAACAATGGAATGTCTGTAGGGAAGCTGGACACTTCATGGAATAAGGTCGCACAGGGAGATTTCGAATTAGTTGAAGCGACAGAGAGAGAATATATAGTTAAAGCGACAAACTCTGAGAACGGTGAAACTCTTTTCTTTAGCATTAGCAAAAAAGGGAAAGTCCTCAATGTTGAAAAGGCAACCTCATTTGACAAAGGTCATGGCCATTCTCATTAACTTCGATTAATGAGAATTTAAGTTTCGAACAAGAGATTTTCAGAATCATAAAGTCAGCCCCAACCGTGCTTTTGGTTCTGAAACGCTTGCTTAGCCATACCCTCAATCTTCTTGGACAAAGAAGTAAAAAGCAATCTCTTGTTCGCTTTTTTTGTATCTAAGGATAGGTATTAAAGAAGGTGTAGATTTACGAGTAAAATTAAACTATTTGAATAGTTGGTAAGCATTACTTTAAAAAGTTAAATCAGACTGATACGCAAGCTGTTAGAGTAACGTAACGCTTGATATCAATCGACTAGATTATATTAGACAAATTTTCGTTTGAACTTTTTGCTTCTTATACGCTAATGGAAATACGTACACGCCTTCAAATAAAAGATATTGAAAAATCTATTATTAGATAATAGTAACGTTAATCTATATTAAGATAACCTATTGTCAGCAAGTGTTTTTCAACAGTTTCTTGGTAGAACTCTGCAAAAAAATCGTAAAGTCATTTTATCGTTGTACGCCCAATGAGTTGAATGGAAGCATTGACTTGTTCCAGCAGCAATTATCCGTGACAAGGAACAGGTGGCCGAAAACTTTTTTGATCTCCACCACATACCAAATTCGAAAGCTAGGTTAAGTTTCATTACCCTATTTTTATTCTCTTGCTAAGTCGCAGTCTCTCTTTTCAGGAGTGTTATTAAGGCTAAGGTTACAGTAACTTAAGCCTGCCTAAGATTACGGACCAATAGTTTCATTTTTAAAAGTCAACAAAAACGATATGTCTTCTTCGGTGGTTTTGGTTACAGAAACTTCTGCACATACAGCGTCGCACAATGCATTTACTATAGAAAGACCTAGCCCAAAGTTATCTTCAGATGTTCTAGAAGCATCTTTTTGCCAAAGCGGTTCAAACATATGCTTTAGATCATCCTCATTAACCTCTGTCCCCACCTTATTTGTCACTCTGAGGTAAACATTACTAGAACTATTTACACCTAAGTTCACAAGTATTTCTGTATCAGTTTTTCCGTGTTCGATAGCGTTATCTATCAGATTACTTATTATCGATTCTACTCCAACGCGATTGCTCTTGACGCTTAACTGAAAATTGGAGCTAATCTCTACCTTAACATTTCTTGCTTCTTTGATCTGAATAAGTTGAGATACTAATTTGTGGATATCTATCTCATCAGTTAGCTCTAGGGTCTTAAAACTATATTTTTGGATTAACATAAGGCCAGAAATAATATTTTTCATTCTTGTGCCTATTTGCAAAACACGTGGCTTAAAATCTTTTTCTAATCTTATTTCTCCTGGAAACTTAATTGCTACTTCAGTCATATTTATTAATTCAGAGACTGGTGTTTTTAGCTCGTGTGCGATATCCGAAGTCAACCTCTTCTCACGCAGGTAAAGCGAATAATTATCTTCAAAAAAGTGATTCAAACTTTGGGTAATGGGTTCCAATTCCTCGACATTATTTTGAAAAGCTTCGTGTTTTTGTCTAGTGGTAAATCGTAGTCCTTTTATCTTGGCATTTAAGGCATCCAAGGGTGCCAGAGCATAAGCCACAGTGTTACGCACTGTAAATCGAACAACTAACGGCACGATAATTAATGCAAATAGAAAAGCACCATCGATAAACCACAACGTGAAATTTAACAATTCTGTAGATGTTGCGTACGCGATAACCATTGACGGGCGAGTATCGTTACCCTTGCCCATGACGCGATAAAATCCAGCTCTGTCTTCAGAATCAATCTGAGGTATATATCGAGTGTAAATTACCCGACCCGTACGGCCATCGGGCAGAGTAATATCCTGGAAAGAATATTCATCCAGGCCAATGCTGCTGAAAGGCAATTCATTGATGGTATAAAGCGCCAGAGTATCTGATTTTTCAAACGTTGAATCTTTGTACCAAAGTTGAAAATACTCGGGGGAAGATGTCCCTTCAAACTCAGGCAAATACTCACCTGCAAATTCGAATTCCACACCCTCGACATCTTCATTTACCAAGCTCTGAAGCACACCTACCTTTGCCTTCATAGCCTGGTTGAATTCTTGTTCGACCCAGGAATCAACGCCAATATCTGCTGCAAGTAAAACGGCAATGACTAACAGTGAAATAATAATAGAAAGTCTTCGTGTTAATGTTTTACGTATTGATTTCATTAGCTTCTATAACTCTGTAACCAAAACCACGTTTACTTGTAATGGGTAGAGACGCGCCGCTTTTTCTTACTTTTTTCCTTGCTGAGGAAAGGTGAGCTTCAATAGCATTTTTTGAGATATGGTCATAGCTTCCAGAAATAAATTCACTCAGCATTTCTGAGGTAACTATCTTGTGTCTATTGAGAAAAATACATTCAACAATTTTGTACTCATTCGGGGTCAGGTTGATAATGCCATTATTGTATGAAAGCGTTTTAAACTGGATATTGAGTGTCAAACTGTTGATAGTAACTTGGTCATTGAGACAATTTACCGCACCTCTCCTCATCAAGCTAAGTAGTCTAGCAGTCAATTCGTCAAACGAGAACGGCTTAGAAAGGTAGTCGTCAGCACCTGCCAATAGCCCCGCTACCTTGTCTTCAGACTCAGATCGCGCAGATAAGATGATAACCTTTGTTTCTAAATGTCTTTTTCGTAACGTTTTAAGAATAGTCATACCGTCCAACTCAGGTAGCATCATATCAAGGATGATTATTTCGTAGCTACCAAGCAACGCCATACTCAATCCCTCAGAGCCAGTGCCAGCAGTATCGACTGAATAGCCCAATTTTTCCAAGCCTAAGCTCAAACTGTTTCTCAATGATAAAGAGTCTTCTATCAGAAGTATTCTCATAATTTGAATGTCAATTTTAAAGTTATTTGAGTATACCTTCTCAACCTTAGGATTTGCTGAAGAAGCTATTGAAAAGGTGCTTATAGTTAACCTACGTATACGTGGTTCTTTTAGCATAAATCGATTGATTTACTTCAATAGCTCTTAAGTTTATCTCGATATTTTGTTCATATTAATAACAGTCTTGTGACTAACGATGAAGGCTTATTTTATATCAGCGCTGCTACTTTGTGGGTGCTCAATAACCTCTACAGAAATTTCTCCCCCCAATGGTAAAAGTGACAAAGCTGTCATTTTTGACATCGATGGAACATTGATCCCCTGTAACGCCTGCATTTTTTCTGAAAGAGAAAATGCGTCTGAACGTGTTCAAGCATACGCTGATAAAGGCTTCAAAATTATCTATCTGACTGCGCGAAATGTATACTTCCAGTTCAACATTCCACTTTTTTATCCCGTTACCATCTCCCAGATAGAGATATTCAGGTAGCTAATTCGATGGCTTAGCGAAAAAGCTTTTAAAACGTTTAAACTAAATATTCTAAAGCCTTACAAGGAGTCTGGCTGGAAACTTTTCGCTGCTTATGCCGATTCAAGCACTGACTTTGTGGCTTATTTGGCCGCAAGCGTTCCTCAGGACAAAATATTTGCAATAACATGACAAGGTGATTGTAAGTGCAAGCCAAGGCCGTGGCGAAAGTACTACGATAGCTGGTCGAAACACACTCCTATAGCGTTCCCTCCTTAACCAGCCTCTTTCTTCCTTCCTGAGCGATTAGAACATTATTACCTCAATTAAATGACTCTTCATAAGCGTATCTTAAGTTTCGTTTGTTAGAGTTTTCCTGTCGAAAATAGAATTTGCTTGATCTTGGGGCTTTGACAGAGGGCTACGTGCGAATTTCAGTTGTAATACCAGCAAAAAACGAAGAAGAAAATTTAAAACCCTTAATTGAGGAAATTTATAGAGCGTTAACAGGTGTAGCAAACTTCGAAGTCATCTATGTTGATGATGGAAGTACGGATAAGACATTTGAGAATTTGCTTTACCTGAAAGCGAGTGGCTTTGACAAAGTTAACGTACTACGGCATAAGCACTCGGTGGGACAAAGTACAGCTATTTGGACAGGGGTGAGCCATGCTGATGGAGAACTTGTAGTAACACTTGATGCGGATGGGCAGAATGATCCCTCTGATATACCAAACCTCCTGACTATGGCCTCTCAATTTCCGTTAGGGAGTCACTTTTGCATTGCTGGTCACCGTAAAAACAGAAAGGATACAGCTTGGAAAAGATTTCAGTCAAAACTAGCAAATTCTGTAAGAAGTAAACTTCTTAATGATGATACACCTGACACCGGATGTGGGTTAAAGGTCTTTCCAAAACAAACATTCCTCGATTTACCCTATTTTGATCATATGCATCGTTTTCTGCCAGCACTGATCCGGCGACAAGGTGGGATCATTAAAGTTGTTGAGGTGAATCACAGAGACAGGCAATTTGGAAAATCAAAATATAATATGTTAGGGCGGCTTGGGGTCGGACTAACTGATATGGCAGGAGTTTATTGGCTTCAGAAACGTAATAAACTTAATGATGTCATCTTAGAAAATGAAGAGAGTATCTAATTGAATTCCAGTCTCCTTCGTTTCTTCATTTTGGTACTTACCATTCTGTTTTTTAGTCATTTGATTCCGGTCTCTCCCTCATTTGACGCATTTAATCAGGAATGGATAGACAAGCATACCCGTAATAATGGAGTGACAGGGATAGCCAAATTTTTAGCCGTCTCAGTATTTTTACTTTCTATCGGACTTCCACGCCAGTTAGTCGCATTTATGGGGGGGTATGCCTTTGGATTTGCTGCAGGTATCATCTATTCAACATTAGCAGCTATCCTCAGCTGTGCAACAGTTATGGCAGTGTCCCGATCTTTCGCTAGACCGATTATTATTCAACACTTTGAAATGCGGGTGCGCAAGTTAGACCATTTTCTAGTTCGCTCTCCCTTTCTTAAGTCCGTTATCATTAGACTGTTGCCAGTAGGAAATAATCTACTCACAAACATTTTTGCTGGCGTTTCAAAGATTCCACGACGCTCTTTTATTCTTGGGTCTACTATTGGCTACATCCCTCAAATGGCGGTTTTTGCATTGATGGGTAAGGGTGTATTAGTCAACTCTGAACTTAAAATAATCATAAGCGCCCTATTATTCGGGATTTCCAGCTTGCTAAGCGCATATCTTTTTAAGGTTTATCGTCGTCAACATAATGACGATAAAACTCTTCGTTCACTCACAAAAAGCAGCAAATGTAGCAATGAATCAGACGAGCTTAGCCATTAAACATAAGAACAAGCACCCAAATTATACTTTCTGGCTTTTTGTACTGGCTAGCGTGTTGATATTTATCGGGATTGGGTTAAGAGATCCCTGGCCTGCTGACGAACCTCGTTTTGCACAAGTTGCAAAAGAAATGGTTGAAACAGGTCAGTGGTTCTTTCCAGCCAGAGCGGAAGAGTTTTATCCTGATAAACCACCTGTGTTTATGTGGTCTATCGCTTTTTTCTTTGCGCTATTCGGGTCAATTAAGATTGCCTTTCTGCTCCCATCTGCTTTATGCAGCCTACTCACACTTTTTTTGGTGTATGACATCTCAAAACGACTGTGGAGCACAAAAGAAGCGCTGATCGCAACGTCACTTCTTTTATTGAGTTTTCAATTTTTGCTTCAGGCCAAGTCTGCACAAATAGACGCAATGGTCTGCTGCTGGATAACAATAGGATGCTATGGTCTTCTGCGCTTTTTCTTAGTTGAAAGGCGATGGCGTTGGTATTACCTCGCCTTTTTCTTCATGGGAATTGGCGTCATCACAAAAGGGGTCGGATTTTTACCAGTCTTAATGCTGATACCATACTTGATACATCGACGCGTTTGGCCTCAGCGGGACATAGCTAAGAAGCAAACTAAAAACTCCGTATTACCGTGGATAATGGGTGCAGTGGTGATGTTACTGGCTATATCACTATGGTTTATACCTATGTTGATATTAGTCGAAAATAGCCACAACACATCACTTGCTCTATATAGAGATAACATTCTTTTTAGGCAAACGGTCACTCGATATGCTGATTCCTGGCATCACATAAAGCCATTCTGGTATTACCTCGTTGAGGTTATTCCATTATTTTGGCTGCCAATTAGCATCGCTCTTCCATGGCTCATCCCATTTTGGTATAGCGCAATTAAAAAAGGTGATGCCCGCATACTCTTACCGTTGGGTTGGATTGTACTTGTCCTGCTTTTCTTCAGCGTAAGTCCTGGCAAACGGGGGGTGTACATCTTACCCGCATTGCCGATGCTGGCACTGATCTCTGCGCCTTACTTTGATTCAGTTGTTAATAAAAAAGTATTCTCCTGGCTTTTGTGGGGTGTTGTATTTTTACTATCAGTAGGCTTATTGGGGTTTGGTTTTTCCGGCATAGTAGAAGCATCATTCGCCCTAAAATTAGAAGAAAAGTTCGGGCTTTCTCCGTGGATGTTTTTTTTAGTAACGGGGGGACTGACGTGTCTGGTTACGGTGATTACTTCTAGAGGGAAGCACTGGAAAGCCTGGCCTTATTTCTTGTGTACTCTTTGGGGCATGTACGCTACATGGGGTTACACTTTACTTGAAGATGTAAAAACCCCTAAAAGCGTATTTGGAAATATTGAAAAAGAAATTGGCAAACATGATGCAACTATTGCACTTGTTGATTTTTCTGAACAGTTTATTCTCTTCTCGCCTTATCCCATCGTCCACTTTGGCTATCATACCCCTACTGATGAGCAATTATCTGCCGCCTACCAGTGGATGGAGAAGACTGACAAGGGAAGATATATCCTCGTCGATGAAAAACACGTACGTAATGATTGTTTTAAAAAAGAAATGGCAACGTCTGTAGGATATGCACATCGCGTCCACTGGGTTCTATTATCGCACGAGGCATTAACCGAAAAATGTCCGCTTACGAGAACGACGACTGAGATCTTTAGTTATATCCCAGACAGGCCCGTTACGTGAGAAATACATATCTTCATAAAATGAAAAAATAGTGCGAAAATTTTCATTCCACAGTTTTCCTTAAGCGTCATTTAAGTTTTGACAGGTAACTTGTGTGCTAAGAAGTACACGAGAGCCTTATTGTGAAATTCCCAATAACACTAAACTTTAATCCTACATCAGCTCAGTTCATTTTAGTTTCTTCACTATTTATCGCAGCAATATTCAACGCACCATTTCTGTCTGCTGTTTATGAAGTTGTAGCCCCTGTAACATTGAATGAGTGGGTATTTTTTCTCTCTGTACCGCTCTTGCTAACCTTTTTTAATGTTATTTTTCTAAGTCTTTTTGGTGCCCTATTTTTGCCGCGCACCACCGTTGCAATTGCTTTCGTTGTAAGTTCTCTACTACTTTACGGCACCTTGGCCTATGGTGTCATTTTCGATAAGAGCATGATACAGAATGTAATGGAAACAAATTCTGGTGAAGCTTTTTCCTATCTAAATTCGACACTTGTTTTATTCTTCTCTATATTGGGATTAATCCCTGTATTTGCGATTTTTAACCTGGAATTAAATGGGAAGCTCAAGGCTCGAATCAAGCACCTTCTAGTGCTGAACTTATTAGCTTTATTGGGTATTGCAATTATAGCCACGTTCCTTTTTAAGAGCTATGCAGCTGTCGGCAGAAATAACAAAGACCTAACGAAGTATATTATTCCCTACGCCTTTTATGATTCAGGGTACAAGTACCTTCGGGACACTTACTTCTATCCGCCTTTACCCTACAAAGTATTAGACAAGCGTCCCTACATAAAAGGGAATGCTGATATACATCCGTCTACTACAGTGTTTGTGGTTGGCGAAACGGCCAGAGCTGACAAGTTTTCAAGCAACGGCTATTCGAGGCGTACTACGCCTAATATCCAGAACGCAGGTGCAATCAGTTTTAGCAAGGTGACATCTTGCGGCACTGCTACCGCAGTCTCTGTGCCATGTATGTTCTCAAGACTTTCACGAGAAAATTATGATTCGCGTATCGCAGACAGTCAGGACAATGTTTTAGACATCATTCATCGTGCAGGTGTTGACGTCACATGGATTGACAATAACAGTAGCTGTAAAGGAGTATGCAAGAGGGTAGAGACTATAGACTTCAACCCGTCAAGAGTTCCCAAGTTGTGCGATGGAGATTATTGTTATGATGAGGTACTTATTGACCTTTTAAGAGAAACTCTTTCAAGACCATCTAAAGAACATAGAGTTATAGTCTTACATATGATTGGCTCACACGGGCCTACCTATTACCGGAGATACCCAGAGAAATTTGCTAAGTTCGTGCCAGACTGTCCCAGAAGTGATATTCAAAATTGTGAAGAGGCAGAGCTGACAAATACGTACGATAATACTATTGCATACACAGACTACGTGCTAGGCCAGATTATTGAACAGCTTTCCACTATTCCTAATTCGTCGATGCTTTATCTATCGGATCATGGTGAGTCATTGGGAGAAAAAGGGCTTTATTTACACGGTTTCCCTTATAATTTAGCGCCTGTTGAGCAAACTCATGTACCAATGGTTTATTGGGCCTCCAAGTTTAGCCAACCTGAATACAGTGATTGCGTAAGGTCGTTGTCCAGTCATCCTTATTCGCATGACAACCTTTTTGACACATTACTTGGTCTTACTAATGTGCAAAGCAGCACCTACCAACCCACTCAGGATATTTTACGAAAATGCGAGTCATAGACGAAACCACATCAAAAATGCATTTCGACCCTAAAGCCAAACCAAAGGGCATGTTGCGTATTGTATTAGCAATGAAAAACTCAGTTCGAGCTATATCATGGCTTGTTAAAAACGAGTCAGCGTTCCGGCAAGAACTTATCTTACTTATCTTAGCGGCGGGAGTGCTTGCATTTTGGTCAATTCCTTATATGGAAAAGGCGATTTTACTTTCCTCCATACTCTTCGTTTTGTTCGCTGAAATTATAAATACTGCAATTGAAGTAACTATTGACCGTATTGGAAAAGAGATTCACCCACTGTCAGGCTTAGCTAAAGATTTAGGCTCAGCGGCTGTTTTAGTGACGATCGCAATTTCATCACTGTTGTGGTTAGCTACATTGTGTAGATATTTTTGATTTGAGACTGTTGACTCACCGATGAGGTACCGCACTGACATGGGTCCAACTATGCAAATTCATCAATGTGTATAAAAGAATAGAAAGCCAATAATTAGCGAGCTTTAATATAAGAAGTTAAAGTCTGATATAACTAAAAGGCAATACCCAACAACCTTTAGGTTCAGTTTTCAATTACTAGCCAGGAGTTGCATAGCAAATCGCAAAGCAAAATTGTCAGTTAGAAAAAGTTCTTCGCGTGCTTTTACTTTCGCTGATTTTTTTAAGTTTAATGAAAGTGAAAGCAAAAGTCAGCGATGCCATCAGCTCAAACAGCCAAAATATAGGAATGAAGCCAAACGATTCAACCAAAAAACCATTTTCATCTATACTCGAGCCTTTTATGTTATAAGCGATTAAACACAAAATACCACTAATAAAAAATAAGAAGCTCATCTTATAGTTACTTATAAATTTCATTAATGTCTCTATATTTTATTTTCAACATCTCGTAAGAGCACGAAGGAAACGTTGATGTCGAAGGTACGTGTTCAATCTTGCCTCTTACCACTTTAGTTACGCATTATTATCTATCACACTCTCCTTACAGTTTAACAAAAAATTTAATCATGAGGGGAACAAACTAAAAAGTTCCATGAAAATCTATAGTCATGATTGTAGACAATGTGTCACAAATAAAATTTTAGCTTAGTATTAAAACTTGAATTACTGTCGACTATCATTGTTAATGAGTAATGGAATTTCATCTCACCTCCTCATTAACTGCAGAATGCTCGTCAGTAAACTCTATTTCAACTGTGCTGTAACTGAAGTCAAACATGGCCAAGCTATCATAAATATCAAGCTTCAATAACTTGTATTCTTCAACTGTCTTTAAGGCACTGCCAACGCGTATAGTAATAACATTGTGTTCTCCGTCAAGTGACCAAATTTTTAAGTCATGGATATATTCAACTCTATCAACACTCCGGAGTTCATCTAACACTTGTTTGTATAAGTTTTTCTCTGGAACACCTTGCAAAAATAATTTTAAGGTTGCTAATAAGTTTCGAATTACATTAAACAATATAAAAAGCGTAAAGCCAATCGAAAGTAGGGGGTCTAAAATTGGCCAGTCGACAAATTGCATTACTATGGCAATAATTAATACAGCAACCCAGCCTAAAACGTCCTCCAATAAATGCCAGTTCAACACTCTCTCGTTTAGGGTATTTCCTCCCTGGAGTTTATACACAGCAAAGCCGTTTACAGCGACACCTAGAATCGCAAGTAATATCATGCCTTCTGTATTTGGAACGACCGGGTCTAATACTCGAGGAATGGCTTCTGATAATACCCAGATTGAGCCAAGGATAAGTACGGCTCCGTTAATAAATGCCCCTAACAGGCTGAGTCGCTTGTACCCATATGTGAAATTTTCATCGGCCTCTCTCTCTCCTAACCTATTGAGACACCAGGCGCTTCCAATAGAAACTGAATCGCCGAGATCATGAACAGCATCTGCCATTATAGCAGTGCTGTTCGTTAGCCAGCCGCCAATAAATTCAATAATTGTGAAGCTGAAATTTAATAGAAAAGCCCACCCAATTTTGTTTGAGCTATTTGAATGATTATGAGTCATAGAGGCTCCGGTGCGCCCGGAACATACCGGGCGTAAAATTTGATTAAGAGTTGCGTTTGTTATGTGCGAGCTGATAAAGCGCAGGTAAAATAAATAATGTCAGTAAAGTTGACGATATAATTCCCCCAATGACTACAGTGGCGAGCGGTCTTTGTACTTCAGCACCTGTTCCTGTATTAAGTGCCATGGGAACAAAGCCTAAGCTGGCCACTAACGCAGTCATCAAAACAGGTCGAAGCCGGATTATGGCCCCTCGAATTACTGAAGTATAAATATCACCATTTTCCTGCCAGAGTTGTCTGATGAATGCGACCATCACTAGTCCATTCAAAACCGCGACCCCGGACAAAGCGATAAAGCCTACTCCCGCAGAAATTGAAAGAGGCATATCTCTAATCCAGAGTGCCAGTACTCCTCCAGTCAAGGCTAGTGGTACACCAGTGAAAATTATCAATGCGTCTTTAACAGACCCAAACGCCATAATGAGTATGCCAACTATTAACGCAAGCGTAACCGGAACGACTAAAGTCAGCCGTTTGCTGGCGGATTCCAGTTGTTCAAAGGTACCACCAAACTCTAACCAATATCCTTCCTTCATTTTTAAATCGGATTTAAGTCTTTTTTGTAAATCAACGACAAATCCTCCTAGGTCGGTTCCTCGAACGTTAGTCGTTACGACAACTCTGCGCTTTCCATTCTCTCGGCTGATCTGTGCAGGCGCCGGCTTTAACTCGAGAGTGGCTACCTCTTCAAGCGGTACAAAACTATTGCCGACACGAACAGGTAAGCTCTCTAATTTGTCAATATTTGTACGCAACTCTTCAGATAATCTGATTACAATTTTAAACCGACGATCGCCTTCATAGATTATGCCTGATTCCTTACCCCCTATGCTGGTTGAAACGAGTGCTTGAATGTCTGCTACGTTAAGACCGTACCTTGCGAGAGCATCTCGTTTTGGTAATATGGACAACATAGGAAGGCCGGCAACTTGCTCAACTCGGGTGTCTGAGGCACCTTGTATCGACTCAGCGATCTCAGCAACCTTATTTGCAGAATCCAACAATTGCTCTAAGTCATCACCGAAAACCTTGACTGCAACATCAGCCCTTACGCCGGAAATCAATTCATTAAATCTCATTTGAATTGGTTGGGTAAATTCATAGTTATTACCGGGAAGCTTTGAGGCGACTGATTCAATTTCAGCCACTAGATCCGATTTAGATTTAGCTGGATCAGGCCATTCTGAGCGAGGTTTAAGTATTACAAAACTATCGGCTACATTAGGAGGCATTGGGTCTGTAGCGACTTCTGGTGTACCTATTTTCGCAAAGACTACCGCTACCTCTGGAATTTCTAACAGCGCATCTTCAAGTAATTCTTGCATTTGAATTGATTGGTTTAGACCGGTACCCGTTATGCGTAAAGCCTGTAAAGCGACATCACCTTCATCCAGTTGAGGAATAAATTCAGACCCAAGTGTTGTTGCCAACCATCCGCAGAAGACAACAAACGCTAGTGCAGCCCCAAGAGCAGCAGCTTTAAATTTAAGAATAGCCCTAAGTGCTGGTTCGTAAGCCAGTTTCACCCAACGTATTAAAAAACTCTCCTTTTCACTGATTTTTCCCCCCATGAAAATTGCGATCGCTGCAGGCACTACCGTCAGTGACAAAATCATTGCCGCAATAAGAGCGATAACAACAGTTATTGCCATGGGATGAAACATCTTTCCCTCTACGCCTGTTAAAGTAAAAATAGGCAGATAAACAGCGGTTATGATCCCGACTCCAAATAAGCTGGGCCTGATTACTTCAATCGTTGCTATTTTCACTTCTTCTAGACGTTCCTTGAGTTGAAGAAGTCTGCCGTGATGCTGTTGCGCTTCAGATAAGCGCCTAATACAGTTTTCAACAATGATGACAGCGCCATCGACAATCAGACCAAAATCTAAAGCCCCCAAACTCATCAGATTTGCCGAAACACCTCTCTGGACCATTCCAGTGATTGTCATCATCATAGCAATAGGTATGATCGCAGCCGTAATAAGAGCCGCTCGAATATTGCCTAGTAGTAAAAATAATATGACAATTACGAGTAATGCTCCTTCCAGCAGGTTCTTCTGCACAGTGTTTATCGCTTTGTCGACCAGTGTAGTTCGATCATAGGCGGGTTCAGTAACTACCCAGCTTGGTAACGATCTTTGAATTTCAGTTAATTTACTGGCAGTTAAAGCTGCAACTTCCCTTGAGTTTTCTCCCAGCAACATCATGACCGTTCCCATCACTGTCTCTTTACCATTTCTTGTAGCGGCACCGGTCCTCAGCTGCTTACCCAAGCCTACAGTTCCAATATCTTTTATTAGAACAGGAACAGATCCTTTTTTTCCTACTACGACATTTTCGATATCCTTTATCCCTGTCAATTGACCTGGAGAGCGAACAAGAAGTTGCTCGCCATTTTTCTCAATATAGCCTGCTCCAGCATTATCATTGTTTAAATATAGTGCTTCAGAAATGTCTTTAAGCGAGACTCCCATCTCCAGCATTTTTACAGGGTCGGGATTGACGTGATATTGCTTGTCATAACCTCCAATAGTGTTTACTTCTACTACTCCCGGAACCTGGGCTAACTGTGGTCGAATGATCCAATCTTGTACCTCTCTTAAAGCCATAGGTGTGACCGGCGAGCCATCGGGTAACGTTGCTCCATCTTTCCCTTCCAGTGTATATACGAAAATTTCGCCAAGCCCTGTTGCGATTGGCCCCATTTCTGGCTCAAGGCCATCAGGTAAAACACTTTTAAGGTTAGCAAGTCTTTCGTCGATTAAATTTCGGGCAAAAAAGATATCCGTTCCTTCTTCGAAAATAACTGTAATCTGTGAAAGACCATACCTCGATATAGAACGTGTATAGGATAAGTTAGGCAAGCCATATAGTGCTGTTTCGACAGGAAATGTTATTCGTTGTTCAGCTTCTAATGGTGAGTACCCCGGAGCTTTGGTGTTAATCTGAACCTGTACATTTGTAATATCTGGTACAGCATCAATAGGTAATCGCTGGTAGCTCCAAACGCCGATCCCAATTAAGATTAGTGCAAGAACAAGAAACAAAAAGCGTCTTTCTACTGAAAGACGAATAATATTATCAATCATTTATCGTCTCCAGGATTAGTGAGCGTGAGAGGCACCGGATTTTTCAAGATCCGCTTTTATCAGAAAGCTATTTTTTGATACGTAAATTTGACCAGCGATTAAGCCACGCTTTACTTCAGTGAAGTTGTCATCTTTTATACCCAGCTCGACAGGGACAGCTTGAAACGTGTTACCATCGTTTAAAAATACAACTGAGTTACCATCCATTGATTGGATAGCTTCATTCTCAACGCGAAGCGAAACATCGACTTTCTGAGCATCAACTACACCTGTAACCATATCGCCGGGGGAGAATTCTCCTTCGGTATTAGTGATTTCAACAATTGCGATCTGATAAGGTTCAAGTGAACCTGACGGAATGAGAAATTTGACCTTTGCATCTTGCTGTCGGGAACCTTTTTTTATGTGGATATAAGAGCCCTGCTTTATTGTATCCCGCTTGGATGGAAATACTTTCAATTCTGCCCAAAGCGTTTCAGCGTCGACTATTTTATAAAGCGTTTCACTGGTAACCAACTGCCCAACATTAACATTTCGACTTACTACCGTACCCGAAATTGGCGCTTTCACGATGTAGGTTTGTAAGCTGTCATTTGATTGAATTTTTGCAATTACATCGCCAGCCTTCACGCTGTCACCAACATCCGAAGCGAGAGTTTCTACAACTCCCGAGAACCGCGCATTAACTTCAGCCTTGTTCTTGGGTGGAATTACAAGAGTACCCAACAATTCGATATGTCTTTCAATGGTCCCACTCTGAACTTCGGAGGTTGCTAATTGAAACTTTTCAGTTAATGCTCTTGAGATCTGTGTTCTTCCCTCGAAGTTTTCCCACTCCCAGGAATACTTTCGTCTTTTGTCAGTCAGATAAATAGTAGCCCTAAAAGAATGAGGTTCAGACAGAGCTTTTATTGACCGCAAAACCCCCTCTGAAGTTTGAAACTCAAATTTTTCTGAGCTTGAACCTAACTTCTGTAGCTCTATAGAAAAGGAATCAGGGATAAATGGCTTCCCATCTTCAAAAGTCGAGGCAATAATTACAGAGCCCTCGGGGCTTTCATCGATACTTACTTCTATTTTGATGTTACCTTTCTGGAATATATTTTGGTTGTCATTTGAATTGGTGACATCTTCACTTGCGGTCGCGATAGATGTCACAGTGCCGATAAGAAATAAAAATAAAATTTGCTTTAGCATAATTAATCCTGGAGATTGAAAGTGAATGATTTCAGAGATTGCCCTGTCCATTGTTCGATAAGTGCTTCATTGAGCAGGGTGGCTTCGCGATAGTTGACGAGACTCCGTTGAGATTGGAGAAGTGCATCACGTGAAGCAAACCATTCTTGATAAGTGTAAATTCCCTTTTGATAGCCCTCCTTGGTCAGCTCCAATGCTCTTTTCAAATCTGGCATTACTTCTTTTTCCAGGTGCAATGCTGCCTGTGAACTAAAATTTATGCTTTTCGTTGCTTTAAATAGAATCGCTTTTACATCGAGATACTTGGTGTCTCGCTCTAATAACTCCGCCTCCTTACTAGCAATTGCAGATTTGACTGCACCCGAATTCCTCTTCTCAGCAAATAGTGGAATTGAGGCACCAAAAACTAACGATGTATCTTGAGCTCCCTGATTCCTTCTAACACCAACAGACCAAGATAGGTCTGCGGTATTATCAGACTTAGCCAACTGAATTTCAGCGTCCTTCAGGTCAAGTGACTTAATTAGTAAATCCGCATTCGATGATGATAAGAATTGGTTAAAAAGTGTCTCGTAGGAATAATTTTTAGCGGGTGAATTTAAAGAACCAGTAAGCGTGATATCCTCATAATTGCCCTGCCAGAATAGTGTGAGAGATTGCAGGGCTATCTCTTTATTCACCTTTGCTGTCGCAAGTTCTAATTTCGCTTGATTTAAAGCCGATTTAGCTCTGAACAATTCAGCATCATTCGTTGCACCACTTTTTATTCTATTAGTGATCACAGTAAGAGCATCTTCAGCTAAGCTCACACTTCGCTCAGCTATTTGCAGACGCTCCTGTTGTGCCAGAACGCGAATATACTGCTGAGTGAGCCCACCAAGTAGTGAGAGAGACATTGAATACTGCTCTGAATCTAAAAGGGCAGCTCTGGCATCCACAACCAGTGTTCTTGCACTCTTCTTTCCACCAAGTTCATACACTGAAGATAGAGAGATGGTTGCTTCTGCTGCTTGAACTCCCGAAGTAGAACTTGTGCCCATCACATTTTCTAGATTAGCACCTACGGTGTAAGCTGGAGAAAGCAAAGCTTGTTGGCGATCTCCCTCAAGAGCTCTAGTAAGAGGTCTGAATTTCAACAAGCTTGGATGACGGTTGAGAGTAAGTTGAACTGCATCATCTAAAGTTACTTGTTCTGCCAATGCATTGGCTTGAGATAGCATCAATGCACTAGTCAATATTCCGGCGCGCGTAAGTTTGCGCACAGGAAACTGTGAAATTTTCATGATATATAATCCTAGTCAGTTGAAAAAACGAAAAACGACAGGGATTAAATTCTTGGAGGACGCTCTATTTGGTTAATGAAACGATTAGGTGTAGCTTCACTATAAACTGAGACTAAATTGGGAGATTTTTTTAGAAACGAGCTTTCAATATCAAAGTAAAAAGCTATGTGTGTAAAATGACCATGACAAGAACAACAATGGTCACAATCACTTCCCGTATCTAAATCGTAAGCATCGGACAGTTCGATTAATGTATTTTCAGTACATAATTCATTGCTAAACAAGTGGTCTTGTTCAATAGAAAACGCGTCAGTCACAATCAACAAAAATTGTGCGCACAACAAAAAAGCGGCTAAGACCACTTTTAGATTTTTGCTAATGCGGTAATTCGTTTTCAACACAAGATTCCTCTATTGGCAATTCATGTTCTCTTAAAATATGATTGTAGTCAATGCCTAAATGGTCAGCTTTCTGATTCACAAGAGGAACTCTGTATTAAAAAGCCATGTATTTCAATTAAGTTGCTAAATCTTGTCAGAAAAACAGAAATCTACTGCAAAGCCTGCTCATACATAATCCGGCAATGTAAAATAAGTACACCGAAGGAATAGGAGAATACAACATGCAATTTCAATAAGCCTGTCACAATTATTGCGTCTCGCTCGTACCAAAACCTGTAATACCCCCTACAACAAGTGTAAAAGCAAGTCCAATACTGAAAGATAAAATCACCGTTGACCCAAGAGGTAGCTTTTCCAATTGCTATCTGATCTCCTTACAGTGAGCGCATCAATGAACAACAAAGTAAATATTATCTGGCTCATGCCATAACCGTGATGCTATGCTTATGAGCATGAAGTTGGTTCGCATCGCTTCTTTGAGTTCACCAAATCATCTAAGGCTCCATTTTCGAATAAACGGTACAATAGACTAGTAGAAAGGCATATCGGAAACTCGATATCGCTAGATACCTTACTGTAACTTTTTGGCTAAAAACGTTGTCGCTTCGCGTAAAAATACCGGTCATTTTTTGACCTTGGCAAGTTCATGTTTTAATCTGCTATCCCCGCGTCACAACGGGGATCACTGCTCTTACGTGTTTTATCTTTAGATTGCGCAGTATGATGTTTTCAGCAGTTCGGTAGACTAAGAAAAATACTAATATCTAAAGCAATCTGACGACCAATAATATCAGGTTTCTAGCAGAGTAATACCGCTTCGAGTATGAATTCTGAAGTATACTTTGTTTGTTAACAACCACTCATTTCTGGCATAGTAAGCTTCTTTAGGGGAGGTTTCCTAAAAATCTGAAGAGGATCCACAGATGACTGAAATCTATGAAGGGGCACTATAATAATTGTGATAATTCTCTTTCTGCTCTAGAACCGTAGCAGAGTTACTTTCGTGTTAAATAGTTCATGTTAATGCTTATTAACGTTACCTATTCGAGTAGAGATAAGAAGTTAGCTTTCCTCTTTTGACTACGATATATCATGCAAGCGAATAGCGCTCACTTCAGCAGCAAATTTAAAATAATTAAAGGGTTGTAAATCTCTGTCAAGACAGTTGG
>NZ_JBHNYX010000051.1:0-27976 GCF_054960505.1 Alteromonas sp. G4i13
CAGTCTTTTTAGACTGGTTTTTTTTCGTCTTTTAAAAGGCTAACGGTTTGATATAGAGGGTTATATTTAATCAACGGTGCTGGTTATTAAGGAAAATGTACACCGACTCAACCCTTCATTTATCCTACCTACTGCCAAAATTTTACTAAATCGGGTAAAATACCGCGTGAATACTATTAAAACACGTCACTGTTTATGTACAGCACTAACGCCTTCCCAGCGTTAACGCTGATGTGGTAGACGTCATAAAACGACAGAGGGAAGATTTTGACAACGGAAAATACAAATTCAGTGTCTGCCGATGATAGGGGCGGACAAGGTGGGTTATTCTCGCGATTTCTCACCACGGTGGAATGGTTAGGAAACCTGCTCCCACATCCAGTAACGCTGTTCGCTCTGCTTTCACTTTTCATTGTGTTACTTAGTGGGATACTTGGTTACTTTGACATTGCTGTAGCTGACCCTCGCCCAATAGGTGCAAAGGGGCGTGAAGAAGACGGTATGATTGAAGTCATATCGCTGATGAGCGCAGAAGGTTTGCAGCGAATAGTGACAGGCTTGGTTACCAATTTCACAGGCTTTGCGCCACTGGGTACCGTACTTGTTGCGCTTCTTGGTGTATCGGTAGCAGAACATTCTGGCCTGTTATCAGCAGCAATGCGCGCGTTGGTAATGAATGCCTCTAAACGTGCCGTGACCTTTGCTATCGTCTTCGCAGGTATCATTTCAAACACAGCATCAGAGCTTGGCTACGTGGTACTTATTCCACTGGCAGCGATGATTTTCCACTCGTTAGGTCGTCACCCGTTAGCGGGTCTGGCCGCCGCGTTTGCAGGTGTATCGGCTGGCTATAGCGCCAACCTACTGCTTGGAACTGTCGACCCACTGTTGTCGGGTATCACGGAAGCCGCTGCTCACATGATTGACCCCGACTATATGGTAGGTCCAGAAGTAAACTGGTACTTCATGTTCATCAGTACCTTCGTTGTAGCCACAATGGGCGCGTTGGTCACCGAAAAGGTTGTTGAGCCGAGACTCGGTAAATTTGACCCTGCTGATGCTTCCATAGATTTAGGCAAGCAATCAATGGACGCGCCTACGGATTTAGAAAAGAAAGGCCTGCGTTGGGCAGGTATATCGTTTGTTATTGTTTGCGCGATACTAGCGCTAACGGTAGTGCCAGAAAACGGTATATTGCGTCATCCAGAAACAGGTGAAGTAGCGGGCTCTCCGTTCCTTAAAGGCATTGTTGCATTCATATTTATCACCTTTGCTATTCCTGGCTTTGTTTACGGTAAAGTTACCAAGTCGATGAAGAACGACAAAGATGTTATTGATGCCATGTCTAAAAGCATGGGGGCAATGGGTCTTTACATTACGCTAGTGTTCTTTGCTGCGCAGTTTGTTGCGTTTTTCAAATGGACAAACCTAGGCACAGTATTAGCCGTTAAAGGTGCTGCGTTGTTACAAGCGGCAGGGTTAGATGGCCCAGCGGTGTTTATTCTGTTTATTTTGATGTGTGGTGTAGTGAACCTGTCGCTAGGGAGTGCATCAGCGCAATGGGCGGTAACAGCACCTATTTTTGTGCCAATGCTCATGCTCATAGGTTACGCGCCTGAAGTGATTCAAGCTGCATACCGTATTGGTGATTCAGTCACAAACGTTATCGCACCTATGATGAGCTATTTCGGACTCATCTTGGCCATGGCTGCAAGGTACAAGAAAGACTTGGGAATGGGCACGCTCATTGCCATGATGCTGCCTTACTCAATGGTGTTTATCGTAGGTTGGACAATTTTGTTCTACATTTGGGTGTTCCTACTCGGTATGCCGGTAGGCCCGGGCGCAGCGACTTACTATCAGCCTTAAATAGATAGCTTTACGGGCTGCCACACGCATAATGCGGCAGCAAACTAAGAAAGCGGCATGTGTTTTTGAAAAGTATTTTCGAACACCTGTCGCTTTTTTAATGCCCAAAATCTATTAACGCAATCGCACTTTTTTGGCGTTATAGCAGATCATAATCTAAGGTAATTCAGTATAATACGGATATAGCGCAGTACTTCTCGGACTATGAATACATGAAATACAAATCGAACAAAGGTTTTACTCACGGGCAACCAGATAAAATTGGCGTACTGGTAACGAATTTGGGGACACCGGAAGCGCCAACTAAGCAGGCGTTACGCCCTTATTTAAAAGAGTTTCTTTCTGACCCGCGGGTTGTGGAAGTGCCTAAAGCGATTTGGTGGTTTGTATTAAATGGTATTATTCTAAACTTTCGCCCCAAGCGCTCGGCAGAGGCTTATTCCACCGTATGGACGGAAGAAGGCTCTCCACTTATGGCTATTACTAAAGCGCAAGCATCAGCTATTGCTGAACGCTGTAAAGCCCAATATGGCGATGACGTAATTGTCGACTTTGCCATGCGCTACGGCAAGCCCGCCATAGGTGATACCATCGAGTCCATGTTGGAAAAAGGCGTACGCAAACTCGTCGTTTTACCGCTTTACCCTCAATACAGCGCGTCGACAACTGGCTCCACATTTGATGCTATCGCTAAGGATTTCACCTCTCGCCGTTGGCTCCCAGAACTTCGCTTCGTGAATCACTATCACGACCGCGATAATTTCATTACCGCGCTGGCGAACAAAGTAAAAGCGCATTGGGAAACCCATGGAAGAGCGGACAAGCTTATTTTGTCTTACCACGGTATTCCTAAGCGCTATTTAATGAATGGTGACCCCTATCACTGCGAGTGCCACAAAACGTCGCGCTTGCTTGCCGAGAAACTTGGCCTTTCACACGACGAATATATGACAACCTTCCAATCTCGTTTTGGTCGAGAAGAGTGGTTGAAACCGTATACAGATGAAACGTTAAAGTCTTTACCTGAAAAAGGGGTGAAATCCATTCAGGTTATGTGCCCTGGCTTCTCAGCCGATTGCTTGGAAACTATTGAAGAAATTGGTGAAGAGAATCGCGAGTACTTTATGGAAGCTGGTGGTGAGCGCTATGAATACATCGCGGCACTTAACAGCGACAAAGAACATATAGACGTGCTTTTTGACATAGTGCAAGAAAACCTGCATGGGTGGACAGTACAGTCGGACAACGGTTTGCGCGCAGGCTTAGCAAGAGCGTTAGGCGCTGAAAAGTAGCGTTTGAAAAGCTGACAGTAAACGTTTCGAGGAAAACCAATAGGGAAATCACCCTTGGTGGCGCATTTATTATATTGAAAGGGAGATAAGGTCGTGGAAGGCAAAGCACCAAAGGCACTACTTAAAGCGCAAAAACTGGCGAACTTGCTGGATACTGCTGTAAAGCTCCCTTTTATCCCAATAAGAATAGGCTTGGATTCAATCGTGGGACTTATCCCTGGAGCCGGTGACGCGCTGATGCTCTTCGTTTCACTTCGAATAGTTTGGCTGGGAAAATCATTGGGTATGCCCAAAGCGCTAATAGCTCAAATGGTAAAAAACTCAGCAATCGACTTTGGCTTAGGTTTTATTCCATTTGTTGGCGACATTGTGGATATATTCTATAAAGCCAATCAGAAAAATGTCCGTATTATGGAGCGCTGGTGGATAAGCGAAAATAAACATGAGGTAGATAAAGTAACACAGAAGGCACTATCCGAATGGAGTGCTGAATAACCTAGGTTTAGTTACCCAAATACCTGCACTTTTTTCACTTTGCTTATTTACTGTGTAAAGCAACGTAAAGCTTGAGTAAATAAAAGAACCTTGTCCTTTGGCGTGATGTCTTTTTTGCAAAGACAACCAAGGGCAACGTAACGATGACATCAAACAAATTAACGGAAGAGCCGCTCAAGCGACGCCGCTTTATGAAAACAGCGGTGGGACTTACATTGGCTCCTATTGCTATCGGATTGTGGGGTTGTGGAGGTTCTAATTCCACCTCTGCAAGTTCCACAGCATCTAACTCCTCATCTTCCAATAACGACACCGATTCAAATGCCGAACCTGAAGAAGATTTTGACGGTTGGGCAAGCGGTGGCACGTCAGCTATGACGTCAGACTTTCCAGACGATAGTTTATTTGACACTGCTTCTGTATGCAGTGTGGCTCTCACAGGTTCTCAAACGGAAGGCCCGTGCTATTTTCAAAGTGACTATCTTGACGACATCTCATATAAGCAAACAGGTTTGCCGATGATGTTGTGTCTTCAGTTAATTGATGAAGCGTGTAATCCCCTATCGGGTTATGAAATTGAAGTATGGCATTGCGATGTAGATGGCGTTTATTCAGGAGATACCAGTGATAGTGTCGATGCCAGCGGATTTAATTCGGCATTTTGCACGGGAAATGAAGCGGATGCATTAAGTGCGAAGTGGTTCAGAGGTATTGCGGTGACAGATGCTAGCGGAAGAATAAACCTAAAAAGCTGTTTTCCCGGCTGGTACAGTAGCCGAGCTATCCACATCCATTTTCGTATACGTCGCAACAATACTGATCAATTGGTTTCTCAATTTGGCTTTTCCGATAGCTTTTGCCAAGACATTTGTACCAATCATCCCGACTACAGTCACCGGGGTGAGCCAGACACGTTGCTGGGGCAAGATACAGTGTTTGGCAGTGACTACAATGAATATACATTTAGTGTGTCACAAAACGAAGATGGTTCTTTGCTCGCATACAAGCGCATAATAATCAGTGATTAGACTTCCTTTTTCTCTCCTATACACTATTTTTTAACATGCCCGTTAGCAACGGGCATTTTATTACGCACAGTAAACCCATTCGCAGCATTGTTTCGTAGCACAACTAATAAGCACTTTATTTTCTGCTCAAATTACAAGGAGCGTGCAGCACATGAAAGCGTCCGATTTATTTGTTAAAGCGTTAGAAGCAGAAGGCGTGGAATACGTCTTTGGTATCCCAGGTGAAGAAAACCTCGACTTACTTGAGTCGTTGCGCGAGTCCTCTATTAAACTGGTGCTGACGCGTCACGAGCAAGGTGCTGGTTTTATGGCTGCTACTTACGGCAGGCTTACCGGAAAAGTGGGAGTGTGCCTTTCGACCTTAGGACCTGGGGCCACTAATCTAGTTACTCCCGCGGCTTATGCTCAACTCGGCGCTATGCCAATGTTGATGATTACCGGTCAAAAGCCGATCAAAACCAGCAAACAAGGTCGCTTTCAAGTTATCGACATCGTTGACATGATGCGGCCGATCACTAAATTCACCAACCAGATTGTGAGTGGCGATAGAATTCCTTCTACTGTGCGAGAGGCATTTCGTCTAGCCCATGAAGAGCGCCCGGGCGCTGTACACATTGAACTGCCAGAAGACATTGCCGCAGAACAAACCAGTGCCCAAATACTAACACCTAGCATGGCCCGTCGACCTATCGCCGAATACAAAGCAATTGCTGCTGCGGTTACTATGATTGAAGAAGCCCAGTCACCTTTGTTATTGATTGGCGCCGGAGCAAACAGAAAGCTAACAGCGAAAATGCTCAGAGAGTTTGTTGATAAAACCTGCATTCCATTTGTTACCACCCAAATGGGTAAAGGGGTACTAAACGAAAGCGACCCGCGCTTTGCAGGGAATACTGCTCTGTCTGACGGTGACTTTGTACACAGGGCAATAGAGCGTGCCGATCTTATTATCAACGTAGGCCACGATGTGGTAGAAAAGCCACCGTTCTTCATGCATCACAACGATAAAAAAGTGATTCATGTCAACTTTGATTCGGCTGCCGTAGACCCTGTTTACTTCCCGCAACTCGAAGTCGTTGGAGATATTGCTAACAGCATCTGGCAAATAAAAGAAGGCATTACTCCCCAAGACAGTTGGAAACTCGACTTCTACAAAGATGTGCATCAAGCCTATGTAGACCACCGTGCTGAAGCAGAAGACGATAATCGATTCCCTATCTTACCAGAACGTCTTGTACGCGATATTCGTAAAGTTATGCCTGATAACGGCATTGTTACGTTAGACAACGGCGTATATAAAATATGGTTTGCCCGAAATTACCCCGCATATCATCCGAATACCCTGCTTTTAGACAACGCACTGGCTTCAATGGGAGCCGGTTTGCCATCAGCTATAGCAGCCAAACTAGTGAAGCCTGATGTCCCTGTGGTAAGCGTATGCGGCGATGGCGGCTTTATGATGAATAGCCAAGAAATTGAGACTGCCGTTAGGCTTAAGCTTGACCTTGTGGTGATCATCTTGCGCGACGATGCGTACGGAATGATCAAGTGGAAACAAGCAAACATGCAGTTCGATGAGTTTGGTTTAGATTATGGCAACCCCAACTTTGTTAAATACGCACAAAGTTACGGCGCACAGGGCTGGAGAGTTGACGATGCGGATGTACTTATTCACTTGGTTGATAAGTGTTTGAACACAAAAGGCGTACATATTATCGATTGTCCAGTTGATTACAGTATGAATGACAAAACACTAAATCATACGATTAAAGAGCTTAGCGCCAAGCTTTAAGCCAAACGTAACAGAAAGGTAAGGAGTAAAAAATGTTGAAGGAAAGCTATCCCTATTATTTAGCGAGTGAGCCACATTATGCCAATACCGACTTGGATGTGACTAATAAATACACCGGAGAGGTAGCAACCAAGGTGGCGATGGCCGATGCGGATACCATCGATAAGGCCATTGCTGCAGCAGAAGAAGCGCAGCCTGCGATGGCCGCCATGGCTCCTTTCGAAAGACAAGCGGTGCTAGAGCACTGTGTGAAGCGCTTTACCGAAAGAGCCGATGAGTTGGCACAAGCGCTTTGTATAGAGGCTGGTAAGCCAATTAAAGACGCTAAGGGCGAAGTCAGCCGCCTTATCGATACCTTCAAAATAGCGGCAGAAGAATCAGTGCGTATTAACGGCGAGGTGGTGAATTTAGAAATCTCGGCGCGCGCCAAAGGTTATCAGGGCATGACCAAGAAGGTCCCTATAGGTCCATGTTCATTTATATCGCCGTTTAATTTTCCTCTGAATTTGGCTGCGCACAAGGTGGCTCCTGCAATCGCAGCAGGGTGTACCTTTGTACTTAAGCCTGCCTCGCGAACCCCTATTGGTGCGCTTATTATTGGTGAGGTATTAGCTGAAACCGACTTACCCAAAGGCGCATTTTCTATTCTACCTTGTAGCCGCGACGGCGCTGACTTATTCACTACTGATGAAAGACTAAAGCTGCTTAGCTTCACAGGTTCACCTGATGTGGGCTGGGCGCTTAAAGCAAAAGCAGGAAAGAAGCCGGTGGTATTGGAGCTTGGCGGTAACGCCGCATGCGTAGTTGATGAAGATGCCGATATTGAAGACGCCATCGACCGGGTAATTGTCGGTGCTTATTATCAATCAGGGCAAAGTTGTATAAGTGTTCAGCGCCTTTTAGTGCACAGCAAAATATACGATGAGTTTAAGTCACGCTATGTGGAAAAAGTGAAAGCGTTAGTGTCTGGCGACCCGTCTAATGAAGACACCTTTATTGGCCCTATGATCTCAGAAGGCGAAGCAGAGCGCCTTCACGGCTGGATTGAAGAAGCAAAAGACAAAGGTGCCACCATTCTATGCGGCGGAACGCGAGACGGCGCCATGCTTGAGGCTACGGTAATGGAAAATGTACCAAAGGATTGTGATGCCAGTGCCGAAGAAGCGTTTGGCCCTCTATCTATTCTGGTGCCATTCGATGACTATGACGAAGCGCTTGAAGAAGTAAATAACAGCCGCTACGGACTTCAAGCAGGTGTTTTTACCCGCGATATCTACAAAGCGCACAAAGCATGGGACGTGCTTGACGTTGGTGGTGTGGTCATTGGAGATGTACCTAGCTGGCGGGTGGACAACATGCCCTATGGTGGCGTGAAGGACTCAGGTCTAGGGCGCGAAGGTATTCGCTATGCGATTGAAGATATGTCTGAGACTCGCCTTATGGTTATTCGTACTCCCCAGCAGTAAATTGAACTTCACTGCTCAATCAAGCAATGTTCGCGCAATAGTGCGAATGTAAGCATTCGAGGGCGAGGCGGCAGGTTTAGATTAATCTGCCGCGTACTCTTCTAGCAGTGAAAGTGGAATAATATCTAACGCTTTTTCATGTGTGGCTTCCAAGCGTACTTTCGGCGCTACACCTGCCTCATAGGCTTGTAGCCAGCGAGCGGCACACAAACACCATCTGTCGCCTGCTAACAGGCCTGGAAATGTCATGCTAGGCCACGGCGTGATGAGGTCGTTGCCTTGTCGTAGCGAAAACTGAAGGAATTCGTCAGTGACAACCGCGCATACGCTGTGATTACCCACATCAGCGTCTGGTACATAGCAAAACCCTTCTCGCGTAAATCCAGTATTTCCACAGCATAGCTGGAGTGGGCGTCCATAAACATTTTTTGCGTTCGCCAAAATCAGAACCCTCTTTTACAACGTATGGTTTAATAGGTATGTCTTATTCAAATCGCCAAGTAGCGAATTTAGGATAAATAGAACCTTATCTATCCACCTTATGACCCTGCTCGACAAGGGTCAACAATAAGCGCTACGGTAACTACGTTTTAAGGTAAAAAATCGTGCTCGATAAAAGCAAAAAAACAGGCGACAGTAACTTTTCTGAACAAGAGATTGCGCGCTTCGATGCGCTGGCTGACTCTTGGTGGGACCCAGAAGGCAAATACAAAACCGCGCTGGATTTTAATCGGGCAAGACTAAACGTTATAAAAGCACAAATAGAAAATCATTTCGGTCAGGGCAACTTGCCTCCCGATTATTCCGCCTTATCAGTGATAGATATTGGCAGTGGCGGTGGGCTAATAAGCGAACCGCTAGCAAAATTAGGCGCTCAAGTTACGGGAATAGATGCCAGTGCGGTGAGCGTAGAAGTGGCAAAGCGCCATGCTCAAAATACAGGAGTAAAGGTAGACTATCAGCATAAACTCTCAAGCGAGGTAGTAGAAGAAGGTCGGCAATATGATGTGGTAATTAACGCCGAAGTTGTTGAGCACGTGCCTGACCAGCAGCAGCTTATGCGCGAGTGCGCAAGTTTGGTTAAGCCGGGTGGCCTGCTGATTTTGGCGACGCTGAACCGCACGCTGAAAAGTTATGTTGTTGCCATAGTGGGAGCGGAATACGTAATGCGCTACTTACCAATAGGAACCCATGACTGGAAGAAATTTGTTAAGCCCAGCGAATTAAAACGCTGGATTGGAAATGAGTTTACCCTTAAGTATCAGGTCGGTATGAGGCTAAACCCACTTAAAGGAGAGTGGCTAACCACTTCGAGCATAGCTGTAAACTACATTCAAGCATATTCCAAACATAAATAAGCGACTATAAGTGTTATTTATGTCCTGTATGTTTAGTGCAAATGGTATGGGTTAACATACTTCATACCTGACGCTATCTTTCTGAATTAACTGACTAATAGTAACTAACTCCGTCGAAAATTTACCTATAGACAGTAAAAACCTTTATTAAAGATTTCACACAAAGGTTGATCTTTACATAGTGTTTACATAATTATAACAAAGGTCTGACCACAGACCACATATAACCATAATTATGGGACACACTCGATGACACTATATAACCACTTACGCTCTATAAGAATACGCTCTACAAAACCATGGCTCGGTAAATTCGCCGTGTTATTAGCTTTGTTCAGTATGACATTAGGCTTGTCTGGCCAAGCCTACGCTGGCACCTACGCAAAAACCAAGCACCCTATTGTGTTAGTTCACGGTCTGTTTGGGTTCGAAGATATCTTATTTGTTGATTATTTCTATAAGGTACCGCACAAACTTAGCCGAAACGGCGCTGTTGTCTATATCGCAGAGGTCTCACCAGCAAACTCGACCGAAGTCCGCGGTGAACAGTTACTCGATTACATTGATGAAGTTCTGGCGCTATCAGGAGCTGACAAAGTGAATTTAATTGGACACAGTCACGGTGGTCCAACGGCACGTTACGCCGCAAGCGTTGCCCCAGATAAGGTTGCTTCGGTAAGTTCAGTTGCCGGCGTAAACTGGGGAAGCAAAGTGGCAGATGAACTACGAGACGCTTTTTCTGAAGGTTCAGTGGGCGAGGGTGCTGCGGGCGTTGTAGTTAATGCGTTCGCCAATATCATCGAGATTGCCTCTGGGTCAGATCCGCGAGACAAACCTACAGATTCAATCGCTGCGCTTAATTCATTGTCTACGTCTGGCTCTGTTGCTTTCAATCAAAAATATCCAGAAGGGATGCCTACTGCCTACTGCCGCAACGATGGAAAAATGTTGGCTGAAAATGGCGTGTACTATTTCTCGTGGAGCGGAGGCAGAACTTACACCAATGCACTTGATGTAGTTGACCCATTCTTAGCTATTACTGGCACCGCATTCAAAGAGCCAAACGATGGGCTAGTATCGACCTGTAGTTCTCATTTAGGCAAAGTACTTAAAGACAACTATAAAATGAACCACCTTGATGAAGTCAACCAGAGCTTTGGCATAACGCACTGGTTTGAAACCGACCCAGTTGACGTGTTTGTTCGTCAGGCTAACCGACTGAAAGGCTTAGGACTGTAGTGGAGAAGCGTCAATTACGCCGTGTTTTTCCAATACTAGGAGGGCTGCTCGCCCTCTTAGTATTCGGTGCTATTCTTTACAACCAGTTAGCGTCTGAATCCCAAACCTCTAATTCAGAAATTTTCAGTCAACGCTCATCCTTAGGTGAACAAGCGAAAGCCGGAGAATATGAGTTAGAAGGAGGCGGTGCAGTACATCAAGTAACTGATGTAGGTAGTCATCGGGATAGTGACACTGATATTGCAGCTGATCTCATTCCCTTTGAACTCAATTACTCGACCAAAGACGCTTTCGATCGCTTCGTATTTGCACGCACCTCAGAAGTGCCGCAAGCAGTGAAACTTGCCTACACAACCCATGCTTATGAAGTATTCACACTCAGCACGCAAGGTGACGCAATCGACTTATTTGCCCGGTATGTCGATTACAAAGTAGCGCTGTCTTTGGTTGAATTGGACGTCGACCTTGCCAGTCACAGCTTGCAGGATGTGTCGTTTAAGCTAGATGAGCGAGAGGAAATTAGACGAACTTACTTTAATAATACTGAATATCACTATCTGTTTAGTCAAGAAGCGCAGGTAGATGAGGCGGCGCTAGCACGTTTAAGTGTTGCCCAAGAAAACACCTTATCCAGAGACGAAAGAAAGGCCCTTATCGTCGAGTCAATTAAAGCGGGAAACTCCGCCGAACGTGAAGCCTTCCAGCCCACGCTTAATATGCATCGAATAAACGAAATAAAAAACAACCACAGCACTATTAACGATCGCTATAACGCAGTGGCGGCTGAATTTGGTAGCGAAGTTGCAGAACGCTTTTCCAAAACATGGGCACAACAAGCTCAGTGGCAAAACAGAATTGCCGAATACAAAACATTCCGCGATAACTTGGTTCAGCAATCTCTTGATTCAAACGCAATAGAAAAAGCACTGCAAGAGTATCAATCTGCCCATTTTACTGACAATGAAATAAAGCGTCTTAAAGTACTCACAGCGCTGTAGCAGCATCTAGATAGAGCTGGTTCAAGACCTGCAACTGGTTAATTATCTGCGAAAAACACAGAGGTATAACCATAAAGGCGCTGAATAGTATGAGTCATATACAGAGTGATTTGAAAGCGTACTGCACAGTTACTAATCTTGGGTTATTACAATTCCTGACTAATCACCATAAGGCCCGTAATCATCATTATGAAAATCTACGAAACAAAGACTGCGCCCAACCCACGTCGAGTACGAATGTTTTTGGCTGAGAAGGGCATTGACGTTGACTACGTTCAGGTCGACATTCAAAAGGGTGAAAATCTAACTGCGGAAATGCGCGCGAAGAACCCGCTGGGAAAGATACCTATTTTAGAGCTTGATGACGGCACCTGTATTGCCGAAACCGATGCCATTTGTACATATTTTGAAGCACTGCAGCCAGAGCCACCGCTAATGGGAACAACGCCCGTTGAAAAAGCGACTATTTCTATGTGGCAACGACAAGTAGAGTTCGCGTTTATGATGCAAATTGGTATGTGTTTTCAACATACTACAGGCTACTTTAAAGATCGTATGACGCCGGTTCCTGAATTCGGTAAGGAAGCGGGTATTAATGCGTCGAAATATTTGAACATTTTAGAGCGTCGACTTGGTGTTAAAGAGTTTATTGCTGGTGACACCTTTTCTATTGCTGATATAACCGCGTTATGCGCTATGGATTTCGCCCGTGTGGTAAAAATTCGTATGACTGACGAGCATGTCAATCTGGCGCGCTGGTATGAGGCGGTAAGTAACAGAGAGAGTGCAAAAGCCTAATGATAGATTTATACACCGCAGCCACACCGAACGGTTGGAAAGCGTCGGTAGCGCTTGAAGAAATGGGGCTTGAATACACCGCCCATGCCGTAAACCTGATGAAGGGAGAGCAGAAAACTCCTGAATTTTTGGCAATGAACCCCAATGGCCGCATTCCTGTAATTGTGGATAGAGAAGCCGACGGTCACATCGTGTTTGAGTCTGGCGCTATCATGATTTATCTCGCAGAAAAAAGCGGTATGTTTTTACCCTCCGACGCAAAGCGAAAAAGCCAAGTTTTACAGTGGGTCATGTTTCAGATGGGAGGCATAGGCCCAATGATGGGCCAAGCTAATGTGTTCCACCGCTACCTAGAAGAAAAAATTCCAGTGGCGATAGCACGTTATCAGAACGAAGTACGCCGCCTATTTACTGTGCTTGATGGGAGGCTAGAAAATCGAGAGTATTTGGTCGACGACTACAGTATTGCTGACATGGCGAACTGGTGTTGGGTGCGTACCTATGAATGGTCTGGTGTAAGCATAGAAGGGTTAGACAACTTAACCCGTTGGAAAAACAGTATTGAAGCGAGGCCAGCCGCACGGCGTGGAGTGGAAGTCCCTAATAAAATTGACAGAGAAGCACTGATCAAAGGGGCTAAAAATGTTGTTACGAAATAGCGCTTTTAACTGAGTCGACAAACCGGTTGAGCCATCCCGATGCCATGCTAGGTTTGTAAACAAGTTCGAAGTGCTCCGTATGATAAAAGTCATAACCTAATACATCGACGCTAGTAAGGTTATGGCTTTTTGCTATGAAGTCAGGCACGTAGGCCAAGGCCAGTCCTTGTCGAACAATGGATATCAGCGTGCCAAAATCATTACATCGATAGCGAATTGAGCGGGGCACTTTGTCGTCTCTCCATCCATCAGAACCGATGCCGCGTTTTATTCCACAAAAGGGCGAAACATCAGGGCAGGCGAATGCGTAACCGTACAAACTTTGACTTGTTAATGCGCCGTTCTTTGCTTCAGTTACCGCAGCGTGGTTTTCCGCTGCAGCGACCACATATGTAGACGAACCTAGCGATATATGATGAAGAGAAGGGTCTTTCTCTCGTTCTTCCATCGCAAAAGAGGTGGCAATAGCGAGATCGCTTCCTCCTTTTGACACACTATCCAGCGCTTTACCTTCCCAACAAGCATTAATATTTACGTGAAAGTGAGTTTGTAAAAAAGAGGGCTTGGAAAGCAACGTAGGTAAGTAGTATTGAAGCAATAGCGATGGGCCAGCAACAGTAACGTTGTATACAGCAGTACTTCCTCTAAACTCACTGAGCGCTTGATCGGCTTCGTGCACAAGATGAGTGGCATAAAGCAGAAATTTGTTACCCCGTTGGTTGAGTCGAATATGTTTACCTACTCGGTCAAATACTTGCACCTCCAATTTATGCTCTATGCGCTTTACTACTTTAGACAACGCGCCTGTGGTCACTGATAAATACTGGGACGCCTTGTTCAAGTTCTCATATTGCGCAACAACAATAAATTTTCTTAAGTCTTCAATATCCATGAGTGCATCGCTAAATTGCTTCCAATTGGGAATTAATTGAATCTTAATTGTAGCTTAACTGTATGTAAATTGAATGTCAGTATTGCCACAGTAGCCTTTCAAACATACTTGCCGCCTTATGAAATATTTCTATCTCACTGCTTTATATATATTCGCGACTTTCATTAATACACCCGCCTCCAGTGCGAATGTCGTCGGCCGCGAGTTAGCGCCAGTTGCCACGACACACGCTACTCACGATAAAGTTGGATCTCACGGAATGGTAGTGTTTTCCGATGGTACCGATCTCTACGCTAGTCATCTGCCGCTATACTACTCGCCACACGATTATCAACTTATCTACAAGATAGACAGTTCATATAAAGCGCTAGTTCTTGAGTCTTTAGATCTGGATCACGCTGGCGCTTTTTCTCAGAGCAGCATGGTTACACTGTTGCCGGCTATTTTTGATTTAAATAAGCTCATTAATGGAGAGCAATTTTCTATTCCTGCGGAATTCTTTAAGGGGCACTTTGAACGAGGCGGCAATCAGTGGCTAAGTGAATCGAAACTGACATTCGTTGAGTTGCTGTTTAAACGTCGAGTGTCAAAACAGTATAAACGGCAACACGCCGATGTAGATGCCCCTAATGATCCGAGCGCTAATTCATGGTCAATCATTGAGCTTGGCGATAGTCAACTGTACGTTCATAGTATTGGTACACGCCCTTCTTATGATGCGTTAATACTCGTAAAAGGATGTAGCGAACCAGCGATAAAACCAACGGAAACGCATGTGCCTAGTGTGGAGCAGCTCAATGCGGCGTTTGCAGTATGCGACTTATACTCATTATTGTATTTCGAAACACAGGACTTTGCGCTGTAAAGCTAGCCACGTCTATTTAGTACTTTTCTTGACCAAAAACGTCGCTGATGGCTTTAATATGTTCAGGGCCGATACCACAGCAGCCCCCGATGATAGTTGCGCCAGCAGCCACCCAAGTCTTAACGTATTCAACATAGCGGGCGGGGGTTATATCGTCACGTATTTCGGAAAGTAGCGCGTTGGCCGCGTGTGTACGTTTTCTCTCAGAAAAGCTATTTGCATAAGCGCCAATATTAATCGAAGCATTTAAACTTCGCGTTATTGAAATAGCGTCTTCCATCTCTTCCGGCTGCGAGCAATTGAAAAGTACGCTCTGTACTTCGCTCAATAATGACTCTATCTCACTTAGCAGCTCACCTGAGCGCAATGTCACAGGCTCGTTAGATGTTTCTCGATTACTAACGGAGAATGACAGCCATATAGGCAGTGAAGAGTGCTGTTTTATAAGTGACACCACGGCTTTAGCTTCTTCTACCGAACTTGCAGTTTCAATCAACCAAACATCAACATAGGGCTCCTGGGCTTTAATAAGCGGGGTGAGAATGTCGGCTACACGGCTCGCATCAAATAAATCCGGGCGGTAAGAACCAAAAGCTGGAGGAACGCTACCCGCGACAAATCGCCTCTTGTCACCATCGCTCTTTAGTGCGTTTACTGCACCTCGAGCGAGTTCGGCCGCATTCTGAGCGAGAGTAAAAGCCTGCTCCCTAAATGTATTTTCCCCAATATGAAAAGGTACAAGCGCATAGGCGTTAGTGGTAATAACGCAGGCACCAGCTTCAAGAAAACGTTTGTGCACATCACTTACTAATTCTGGTGTTTGCATTAGTGCCAGTGCTGACCACTCTGGCTGCTTAAAGGGCGCACCTGTCTTTTTCAGCTCTCGCCCCATGCCGCCATCTAAAATTAAAATGTCATGCACTCCTTCTTTCATACTGCCCAAAGCCAAACCTTTTGAGATGTTAGATGATTAGTAATAATTTGCCTGAAGGGCTAGGTTTGCACTTCCAATGGATTGCGCTTTTCTGCCTACAAGACCTTCGCTTATGTGTACCTGAGCAAGGCCACGCATATCAAGCGTCTCCATTGCGCCTTGCGTATGCGCGACCAATGCGTTTTTGACATCATCAGGAATTGCGCCATCTATGATTACGCCGTCTAGGTCTAACAAGCTCATTGCACATTGAGTCGCAAAGGCCAACCCTCTGGCGGTTTCGCTTAACCAGTCTTCTATTGAGTGCGTGTCACAAGACCAGTGGGATGGCGATTCATAAATATGCTGACCGTTGTGCCCAGCGTCGTTTAGCTTTCTTTCCAGCAAATAAAGTGAAGACTGGGTTATTAGCTGGCTTTGTGTACTGCCATTGTAAAAGGGCAAAGAGCCAATGGCCCCAGCGTTGCCTGTTTTTCCATTAACTAACTGGTTATTGAGTACCAGGCCACCACCTAAGAATGTGCCCACAAAGATGTAAAGAAAACTACTGTAGTTTTGGGGATTACCGAACGACATCTCTGCGCTGCACGCTGCCCCAGCATCATTTTTTATAAAAACAGGCAGAGATAATAAATCTTCCAACGCCGCTTGTGGATTAAACTCTCTCCACTCTTCCAATTCAGTTTTTGGGGCGCCAGCTTCTTCTGCCCAGCTCCAAATTTCGAAGGGCATAGCAACGCCTAAACCTCGGATTAGGCGCTGTTGGTCTGTATCCAAATTTTTAATGAGTACATTGAAAGCACGTTTTGCAAAGGTAAGCAGATTGCTTACGGTCGGGTAGGCAAACTTCTCGTGAAGTGTTGCTCTTACATTGCCTTTCAAGTCGAGTAACGTCATATCGAAACTTCGTCGACCTACTTTCAGCCCTATACCAAACGCGCCGTTTTCATTGAGACCAAACGGCACCTTGGGCTGGCCTACTCCGCCTTTGATTGGCTTTAGTCGCCTTACTAGGCCGTCAGCCTCTAGTTTTTTAATGATCACGGTAGCTGATTGTGCAGACAGCCCCGTTAACTGTGCTATTTCAGCTTTAGGCAATGAAGAACGTTGGCGAATTAGGGTAAGGATATCCCGTTCATTCGCTGAGCGGCTATCAAGCAATGTAGGTGCTTTTTGTGATGGCAGGTGAAAGGCCGATTCAGTATTCAATGTATTTACAATCTATCGTTTTAAGAAGCTAGAGTGTAATAACAACCTAGCCGTGTATCAAATTTAAGAAATGGTGTAGGTACTTGTTCAGACATAACTTTATTCGACAGTACTACGTCAACCCTATCACACCCATTGATTTTTGCGCAAAAGGTTAAATCAATTAGGTTGATTTAATTGATTCTTTCGACAATACTATGCCCCAATTAATTAACGATTCGTTAACCTTGCGCGAACTGTGCATAGGTAAGCTGCAATTTTTAAATTCTGTTAAGTGAGGCTGGTATGAAGATTTTATGTTTAGGTGAAGTGCTAATTGATATGTTAAGCCAAGGTGCTGCGCCCAAAGATGGCAACATACCAGCAATGAAACCTTTCCAGCCCTACGCGGGTGGTGCACCTGCTAATGTGGCAGTCGCTGTAGCTCAGCTAGGTGGTGAGAGTGCGATGGTCTCGAAAGTAGGTGACGATACTTTTGGCGCGTTTCTTAAAGAAATGCTAGAGCACTACAAAGTAAACACTGACTTCGTGTGGACTACACATGAAGGTAATACGGCTCTGGCATTTGTAAACTTGGATGCAGACGGCGAACGCTCTTTTGATTTTTATGTTGATAATGCCGCGCATAAACATATTTCAGAGCAAGATTTGTCGACGATAGATTGTGATAAAAATACAGTGCTTCATTTTTGCTCAGGTTCTATTTCAGGCCCTGAACTTATTCCTGGTACCGAGTTTATTCTGAACAAGGCGAAGGAAAACGGCATGATGGTGTGTTTGGATATTAACTATCGCCCAGCGTTTTGGGATGACACAGCGAATGCGCCGTCACGTATAGATGAAGCTGCAAAGAAAGTGTCTGTTTTAAAGGCTAGCCGAGAAGAACTCGCAGAGCTATATGGCGAAGAAAATGCTGATACAAAGGTACAGCAGTGGTTAGATAGTGGTGTTAAAGTGGTGCTTGTCACCGATGGTGGTGAGCCTATTCACTATATTACCAAGTCGTTTAGCGGCACGTTAGCGTCACCTAAAATGGATGTAAAAGACACGACGGCAGCGGGTGACTCTTTTATTGGTGGCTTCTTATATTTCCTATCTACAAAAGTGAAAAGCGCTGACGACTTCGACGCATGGGCGGAGAACTTCGAGAATGTAAGCGAAGCTACGGAATTTGCTATCCGCTGTGGTGCTTACACGGTAACGCAGTATGGTGCATTTAGCGCATTGCCAACGCAGGCTAATATCGCTAAATAAGTATCGATTATCTTAAGATAAACAAAAGGGTTCAAAATGAACCCTTTTTTCTTCAATAGCTGCGCACCGGCAAAGGTGGCGTCAGCTGATGTATTGGTTGCTTAGTGCTTATCCGCTCTACTTTGGAACTTGCGCTCCTCGGTGTTTACCTTAATCCATTCGCCAGTGCTGATGTATTCAGGCACCTGTACAACCAGTCCGGTTGAAAGCGTGGCAGGCTTGGTTCGAGACGTAGCAGAGGCGCCTTTAATAGAAGGGTCTGTCTCAACAACTTCAAGCTCTACGCTCATTGGCAAATCTAGCGCTACTGGCACTTCACTTACGATAACCACCTGAATACCGTCGGTGTCTTCATTAATGAATAGCGCCTCATTTTCAATACTTTCTTTGTTCAAGTGATAAGGCGTGTAATCTTCCTTATCCATGAAAATGTATTCGTCACCATCAACATAAGAAAACATTGCCGGACGACGAATTAAATCAGCCATATCCAATGTGTCTGAGTCTTTAAAGGTTTCGTCGTACTTTGCCCCTGTGACGACGTCATACATGCGCATGCGATAAATGCTGCCACCTGCACGACCTTGGGGTACAGAGCGCTCTATATCTCTAACTATGCAGGTCTTACCGTCAAATACCACGGTGTTATTCTTTTTGATTTCACTAGCCTTCGGCATGGCGATTTCCTATTTTTGTTCTCTTCAGGCAATCCGCCCGAGGTCATCTGTAAAACTTCATTTTCAGCGATTTTTTCTTACTTAGGAAGTGTTTTTACGTGGTTAGTTTTCGATTAACGCTTTAACGTTGGTTAGCGTGTCAGCTTCGGCGGCGGGTTTATCCCAACGAATGCGGTGAATGCGAGGAAAGCGCAGCGCTACACCCGATTTATGTCTCGAAGAAGGATGGACCGCGTCGAAAGCCACTTCTAACACCAGATCTTTCTTTACCTCCCGCACAGGGCCAAAGCGTCCCACTGCATTGCGCCGTACCCAGTTGTCTAGCTTCTTAAGTTCTTCGTCGGTAAATCCAGAATATGCTTTTCCTATTGGCAGAAGCTGGTCGTCTTCCCATGCACCGAACGTGTAATCGGAATAGAAGCTCGATCGTTTCCCGTGTCCTCGCTGCGCGTACATCATTACCGCATCAACCACCAGCGGGTCGCGCTTCCACTTAAACCATTGTCCTTTGGGACGGCCGGGGACGTACTTGCTATCTAAGCGCTTTATCATCAACCCTTCCACCGCGCGATTTTGACAAACGTGGGCGTGAAGTTCACGAAGGCTTTTAGGAGAGCTTGCAGAAAGGGTTTCCGATAAAAATAATCGCTCGCTTTTGTTGTGGTTAAACCATTCGTGGAGCGCCTGGCGACGTTCCTTCAACGTTTTCTCAGTTAAATCTTTGCCATCTAGCACTAAGGCATCGTAGACAATAAGTCCAACAGGTGAAGACGCTTGCAGTGCTTTACTTGGCTTTTTCTTGTTGAGGCGTTGCTGAAGTGCATTGAATGTGTCGACATTCGGCTGGGAAGTCGTAGCGTCATAAGCATCTTCCTTTACGTTATGAATAACCAGTAGTTCACCGTCTAGCACCATATTTCCTTTTACCGTTTCAAGTAGGTCGGGAAAAGAATGGCTAATGTCATCTCCTGTGCGTGAGAAAAGCGCCTTATCCGGCGTCTCTTCATCTGTTGTTTGCCCTTTTTTGTTATCGTTCTGGTCTTTTCTTGTGGCGCATTTACTGGTAAAAGACTCGGATTTAACAGCAAGCTGAACACGAATACCGTCGTACTTGTTTTCAATTTGCCACGTCTTTTCCTTAAAAGCATCAATATCGCTGTCCTCAATAGGATGGGAGAGCATCACGGGGTGGAAAGTAACTGCATTTTCAATGTCAGGTTTGTCACCTTTGCCTTCTAACCAAGCAAGCATGTCGGTGTAGGGTGGTGTAACCGCGTGCCACAGGGTTTCAATTTCTTTGATATCTTTATTGCCATAATCGGCTAATATTTGTTTAATGGAGCGAGCCGACACGCCTATGCGCAATCCGCGGGTGCCAAGTTTCAATAAAGCCCAGCGCTGTGCAGGGGTCATTATCGTCAGGTAGTTGGCTAGCGTTTCCGACACCTTCTGTTTACTCACAGACGCAAAGATTTCTACGACTTCAGTAAGACTTGGAAGATTATCTGTGGGTTCACTGTAAGGCCATAAATGCGCCACGGTTTCGCTAACCTCTCCCACATAATCGTAGCTCATTGCAAAAAGCGCAGAGTCAGTGTGTTCGGTAATGAGCTTTTTCACAGTGTTACGCTTAAAAAAATCGAATCGCAACGTACCGGCCATAGCGGCTATAGCCCAGCCACGATCAGGGTCAGGTGTGTTGGCAATGTAATCAGCAATGAGTTGCGCTTTGGCTTTGTTTCCCGACGTGTAATAAAGTTGCTCAAGCAAATTACTAAATGCTTTCATTAGTCGCCTCCTTGCTCTTCTTCATCGTAGCCGACAAGCGATAATGCCCTAGCTTTGAACCCCATTTTTTCAGCTTGATACATTAACGCGTCTTCTCTGCCGTGGGTCACCCATACTTCTTTGGGATTCACTTCTTCAATGGTTTGTAATAATTCTGGCCAATCGCAGTGATCGGAAATAATAAGCGGTAGTTCGGCATTTCTTTGCTTCGCACGGGCGCGAATTTGCATCCAGCCAGACGCCATAACAGGGCGCACATTGGGTAAGCTTCTCGACCACCTGTCGGCCAATGCCGAGGGGGGCGCCAATACAATCTCACCTGCCAGTGCTTTCTTATCTGCGACGTCAGATACAGGAATTAAAGCGCCTAGATTTATTCCAAGCTTTCCGTATAAATCGCATAGCTTTAGCTGCGCACCATGTAAGTAGATGGGCTTTTCGTACCCCGCTTCACGTAGCGCTAAAATAACCCGCTGGCATTTCCCTAGTGCATACGCACCTACAAGGTGGCATCGTTCGGGAAAAACACGTAACGAGTGAAGGAGCTTTTCTATTTCGTGCTCTATAGGTGGATGTTTAAATACAGGAAGGCCAAAAGTGGCCTCGGTAATCAATACATCGCATGGGACAACTTCAAACGGAGGGCAGGTGGGATCGTGGCGACGTTTGTAGTCGCCTGAAACTACAACGCGATAACCTGCATATTCGATAAGAATTTGAGTAGAGCCTAAAATGTGTCCGGCGGGGAAAAAAGTGACCGCAACGTCATTAAATGTCACTGACTTACCTAGCGTTATGGCGTGTTGGTGTGTTGCCATTCCATCGCCGTAGCGGGTTTTCATAATGGCCAGTGTTTCTACACTGGCATAGACACTATGGTGGCCTGCGCGCGCATGATCAGCGTGTCCGTGAGTGACAAGTGCTGTGGCCACTTCATTCATCGGGTCAATATAGAATTCACCCGGCTCGCAATACAGGCCAGTGTCGTCAGCTTTAAGCCATGTTGATGGATGCACTACACATAATTTCCACGAAATAAATCATGCTCTTACTACGTAGTGAATGCCTAAAATCGACCATTTGATATTCGTTCGTTGAGGATTTTTGCGAACTGTTAAGCGCTTAAGCACTTGGTTTGTCGCAGTAGATATGGACTTGGATACAGCTTCAGAAGAGGCACTTTATAAGTCTCCCACATTACATGTGTGGTTGAATCAGTGAAGTACTTTCCCTGATGAGAAGTAACACTGATAAGGATGCTGTAGTCTTATAACGTGCTATTCGAGCTACCTATTGTACAACTTCAAGTTGTTGGGCTTCTGATGCTGTTGCCTCTAGCGTCGCTTCGGAGAGGTGTGGATTATTAAGTTTGAGTACGGTTCTCTCTGAAAGCTTCAGCGCTTTTTCAATATCTTTAAAACTAATGTACTTTTCAAATAACGCGGCGAAGCTTCCGTCTTGTCGAGCAATATTTAATCCCCGTTCTATGCGCTGCGCTAATTCAGGTTGCGATTGTGAAACGAAGAAAAACATGTAAGACGGATAATACAATAAAACTGAAGGCTCTATGATAATGTCTGGGTCGTTTAGCGATTTCGCCTCTACCACCGCCTCATGAGCCGCACGTGGAAAGTAATCAATTCTACCAGCCTTTAAAAGCTCAATGATAATGTCGTAATTACTGGTTCCTAACGTAGTAAATCCGTTGTGCTCTAGAATCTGAAAATCGGGCCAGTCGTGACCTTGACCTGCAACAAACCGCTTTAGGTCAGGCGCGCTACGAACATTGTTAAACTCACGTAGAGTACTTTGGCGGATCAAAGAGACGCGATAGCCCATGATTCCGTTCAATAGAGGAACCCGCACCGGAATGGCTTGCTGTTCACGTAGTTTTGACGTCACTGTCCAAAACACGTCAATTCCCCCTTCTTGGTTTAGTTGGCGCAGAACGCGTTCTTGAACCAAATTGCCGCTACTCTCTACGAGATATGTTGGTTTAATAGGGTCTTCTGTTTTGCTGAGCGCTAATTTAAGCAATGCAGAGTAATAGTCATGAGAGGCATAGTCGAGCTCACTACTTTCGACTATCTTAACTTCGTAACTGCTAGGGGGGAGCTGTGATGTTTGCGCACTGTCCAACACACTTCCAAAAGCTTGTTGGCAGAAAATGTGCCTAATTATCATCACCGCTACTATTGAAAATAGCCCTACTCGACGTCGATTTTGTATCATGCCTATTTACCTCAATGGCTAAGGAAAAGCCATTGAGCCTGCTAACCTTTAACATTGAGTAAAGCTTAGCAGGCCTACTTATTTAGGTTACGTTTACCGTTCAGTATAGACACAATTTTCAAGATGCAAGCATATGGTGTTAGGTGAGCTGCTCTATTTCGTCCTGTTTCAATTTTTGCTTTTTGTGAAAACTGCGCAAATACATTTTTCGCCATAGGGCTTCAAAGGGACCCTGGTTGAAGTGCTTAGTAATGGCGTTCGCCAAAATAACTTGTACTGCGGTGAAGGCAATGGTGACCAGAAGCAAATCAAGCAACGTTACGCTGTAAATAAAGTTTGGAAAATAAGCGGGCATGACGATGCGAAATAGCACAGCGAGTGCTATTGATTGGGTTAAGTAGAGGGTGAACGCAACTTTGCCGCAGTTTATAAGCGACTGATACCACCACGCCGCAGTATGTCTTATGTTTATCAATAGGTGAGCGTATACCAAAGCACCGAAAATGGCTGGAATGCTAGTGAACATGGGAATCACATCTAATGTTACCTGTTCGAATAAAAATTGCGGGAGTGCAGTAATGATAGATGTGACGATAGCAACCAATACTAACTTCTTAAATATCAGTGACGAGAAGCCGTGATTGAAAAAGCCTGCCCTGTACAAGTAAGCGCCAAACATCATAAGCCCCATAGACTGCCACAGCATAGTGAATGGCGCGACAATAACCGTAGACAGCATAAACGATGCTTGAATACCAAGCTGCGTTAAATAGCCGCTTTGCCACAAGGCCACTTCTTCGTTAAATGTTTCACTGGGTCGTGTTGGCAGTTCAGCCCCCATGTTGAACACAAACGCCATGACGAGCCCACCAACTAACATAATTGCGCTTCCCACAATAAGGTAATGAATACTTTTCTTTTTGAGTTCGTCTTGAGGGAGCGTGAAGTGTTTTAAAATAAAAAATGCGCACAGGCTGTAATAAAGCAAGATGTCGCCGCTGAAAATAAATACGCCATGCAGTAGCCCAAATACAAACAGCCACTTAAGTCTGGCTTGTGAGAAATCTAGGAAATGTTGTCCGCGCTTTTCACAGGCCTCAAATTGAATTGCCAGACCTGCACCAAACAGCAAGCAGAACAGAGAGCGAAATCGTCCATCCAAAAACAGCGTGTTAAAAAGTGAAATAACCGTGTCTGATAATAGCGGCTCTTCAAAAAATGCATAGTTAGCGTAACCGTTTTGGTGAAACGTAATGTTCATGAATAAGATGCCAAGAATGGCTAAACCTCTAACGGCGTCTATTGAATGAATTCGCATGTACGGTCCTTGTAAGAAAATCGCTAATTCGTGAAGCATAAGAAGGTCAAAAACTCTGCGCTGAAGTTTACGCTAAGAAAATGTATAAGGTCGAAGTTAAAAATGTATCTAAACATTAAACGCGCTGAGGATGATTACATTGTGCATCTATCGTAAGGCGTGACAAGTAAACCTAACCAAGGTTTTGCCGTATAAGTGCTAAAAGTATTAACAAGAACCATCAATGACTTCACTTCCTTCAGTCTTTGCCCATTGGTTTGAACAAAAAGGCTGGCAACTACGCGATTATCAACACACCATGCTGGTGGAGAAAGACCAGCATGACTGTACATTATTGATTGCGCCAACCGGCGCTGGCAAAACCCTGTCTGGCTTTTTGCCTAGCCTAATTGAACTTGCTGAGATGTCGAAAAACAGCGAACTTGCTGAGGCATTCGGTACGAGTGAACTTGCCGAGAAGTCGGAAAACAAGGAGCTTGTCAAGAAGACCGGAACCAGTGAACAAGCCGAAACAAAAGTAATAAATAAACAGGCAACAAAAGCAAAAGAAAAGGATGGTTTCAACGGCCTACATACCCTTTACATATCGCCGCTGAAAGCACTCACGCAAGATATTCATCGTAATTTGTTACAGCCCATTGAAGAAATGGCGCTGCCGATAACGGCAGAAACACGCACAGGCGATACGCCCTCACACAAGCGCCAGCGTCAACGTAAAAAGCCGCCAAACATCCTGCTTACCACACCAGAATCGCTCATGCTGATGTTGAGCTACGCCGATGCCGATAAGCTTTTTGGCAAGCTTAAACGCGTGATCATCGACGAAACGCACAGTTTAATGGCCAATAAACGCGGCGATTTTTTATCACTTGCTCTCGCACGATTAAGCTTGCTTTCTCCAAACTGTAAGCGCATTGGGCTGTCTGCCACCGTAGCATTTCCCGAGACGTTGGGCGCTTGGCTGGCTGGCAGTGACGGTGCAGCCAATATTGTAAAAGTGAAAGCGGGTGAAAAGCCGAAAGTCGAAATGCTGCACTCTAAAGCGCGCATGCCCTTTGGCGGTTTTATGGCTCGCTACGCTATTGATGATATTTACCAAGCTATTGAAAATGCCAAAACCACGTTGGTTTTTGTGAATACGCGGGCTCAGTCCGAACTGCTATTTCAAATGCTGTGGGAGGCAAATAAAGCAGCCCTACCCATTGCCATTTATCACGGCAGCTTGAGCAAAGAGCAGCGTCGTAAGACCGAAGCCATGATGGCAAGCGGCATGCTGAGGGCAATTGTATGTACGTCGGCCTTGGAGTTAGGTATTGACTGGGGGGACGTGGATAAGGTTATTCAAGTTGGCGCACCAAAAGGCGTGAGCCGATTACTACAGCGTATTGGGCGGGCAAACCACAGGCTCGACGAGCCAAGTGAAGCGTTGCTCGTACCGGCAAACCGCTTTGAGGCGCTGGAATGCCAGGCGGCGATCACCGCTATTGAAAAAGGGGAGCTAGACGGGGAAAGTCCACAGCCAGGGGCACTGGACATTATCCCGCAATTTATACTGAACTGCTTGTGTAGTAGGGCCGATAGCCCAGATACCTTGTATCAAGAGATACTTACCGCCACGCCATACCAAGGGCTCGATAGAGATGATTTCGCAAAACTGTGGCAATTTACCCAAGACGGCGGCAGTGCGCTCAATGCATATGAAAGATATCAACGCCTGACACAAAACGACGATGGCACTTACTCGCCAGCGAATCGGCGGGTTATTCAACGGCACAGACAAAATATCGGCACCATCGTTGAAGCGGGTCGGCTTAAAGTAAAGCGTATTCGAAGAGGAAACCAAGGCAAGATTATTGGTGAAGTAGAAGAGTATTTTGCTCAGCAGTTAACGCCCGGAGACACCTTCTACTTTGCAGGAGAAGTATTGCGTTTTGAGGCTATTCGCGACATGCAACTACACGCTAAGCCTGCAAAAGCGAAAGAGCCGAAAATACCAAGCTACGCAGGTGGCCAAATGCCCCTTTCTACCTATCTAGCGGAAGGTGTAAGGGCAATTTTGGCTTCTCAGAAATCGTGGAGAGCACTGCCTGCACAGGTACAAGAGTGGCTTAAACTTCAACAGGCGTTTTCTCAATTGCCTAGTCCTGACAACGTGCTTGTAGAACAATTTCCGTTTAGACAGGCGCACTATACCTTGTACTACACCTTCGACGGACGCAAAGCGAACCAAACCTTAGGTATGTTGCTAACGCGACGAATGGAAAAAATGGGCATTAAGCCTTTAAGCTTCAGCGTGACTGATTACGGATTATCGGTAGCATCAGTAAACGCCATCACACAAGGGCAGCTCCAGCAGCTATTCCAGCCAGATATTCTAGGGGACGAGCTAGAAGATTGGATGTTACAGGCACCTATGCTTAAGCGCTCGTTCAGGCAAGTGGCGGTGGTGAGTGGACTGACGGAACAGCGCTATCACGCCAGCCAAAAAACCATGAAGCAGGTCACCTTCTCTACGGATCTTATTTACGATACGTTGCGTGAACACGACCGCGACCATATCTTACTTAAAGTAGCGCGGGCCGATGCAGAACGTGAGCTACTTGATTTAAGGCGACTTGCTAATTTACTTATTCGCTACGTAGATTCAGTGACATTGGTAAACCTTGAAAAACCGTCGCCAATGGCCATTCCTATAGTACTGGATGTGCGCAGTGAGCAAGTGAAAGGCGCTGGTGCACAGGCTATCATCGAGCAAGCTAATTTATATGCAGAAGCTGAAACCATGTTAGATGAAGTTCGCGCATTGCTATCAGGGGCTAGCGTTGAATAACGTGAAGATAAACAAGACCTTTAGGCTTCGCTTTAATACCTTGGCGACGTACTTCACGCCTGATTCCTTGCTCAACAAACTAGAGCGGTCAGAATGCGCAAGCTACGAAGTGTAGCCCCGCTAAATGAACGAGCGGTTTCAAACCGATAATAAAAACTCGCAAACGAAGAACAAAAGAGGAAATTTTGGCAATAAGCGATGCTTGGTTGACCGAAAAAGTAAGCCAGCGCCACATCACTATCACAAAATATGCAGACTACTTGTGGCTGTTAGACGCGCGCGGTGTGGCGTATTTACCCGCATGCGATTGGCTTATAGTGTCTGATCTCCACTTAGAAAAAGGCAGTTATTTACGCAGCTATGCGAACCCATTGCCAAGTTTAGATTCCACTGCCACGTTAACGCGACTAGAAAGTATCATCGATAATTACAAGCCATTGCGAGTAATCAGCTTAGGTGACAGCTTTCACGATAAACACAGCATGTCGCGCATGACCTTTGATGACCGTCAGCACTTATGCAGATTAGTTGATAGTGTGAACGAGTGGATGTGGGTAGAAGGTAATCATGACCCAGATTTACCCGACGGCATACCGGGTACGCCGTGTTTTGAAGTAGTGCTAGATAATATGGTATTCAGACACGAAGTAGAAACGAGTGAAAATCGTGCTCAGGTTATTGGCCATTATCATCCCAAAAAGCGCACAACTATTACCCGCCGCCGATACTCAGGCAAATGCTTTACTAACAACGAAAATGTATTTGTGATGCCAGCCTTTGGTCAGTTCACTGGTGGGCTGGATATAGATGAAGAGGTAATGCTAACGCTTCTGCCCAAACGCTCACGACAGGTATTCATGCTCTACGACAACATTATATTTAAAGTATGAACCACCAAAATGGGGTCAGAGTACATTTCCACCGTGGTAGAATTGAAAAAGGGGTCAGAGTACATTTTGTGACTTGAATTTGTCTTGGAAAAT
>NZ_JBHNYX010000052.1:0-26118 GCF_054960505.1 Alteromonas sp. G4i13
GGCACTAAGGCCGGCTTTATTTTTAGATTTGCGCTTTTTGTTCTTAGAAGAACAAGTAAGAAACGCTAAGCTTCATGCTACGAGGCATAATGTAGCGGCCGTTTGGTGAATCTGGATTACGTGGGTCACCCTCGGTAATACCTTGTTCGTCGGTCAGGTTATCAACAGAGAACTGAAGACGAAGTGATTCAGTTGGCTCTAGCGTTAGACCTACATCAATCTTCTCGTATCCCTCTAGTACAACTGTGTTTTCGTTGTTACCAAAGCGATCATCAACCGCTGATAATGTACCGTATACCGTGGCATACATATCGCCGATATCGAAGCCGTAGCTTGGTGTTACACGTACTTGCCAACCAGGCTGACGCTGAGATTCATTGCCTTCGTTATTGGCGCTGGCAGTAATTTCAGTTTCCTGAATAGTTCCGTTCACGCTCAACGAGAAGCCTGAATCGTGGCTATAGCGACCGTCAAGTTCTATACCGTAAGCTTCGTTAGTAAGAATTTCAGCCGGTGCGCCCGGACGGCGTACAAACGTATCGCCTTTTACTTCGTTTGCGAATGCAGTCGCAAAGAACTGGATGCTGTCATTCATGAACTTATAGCCAAGCTCGCCTTGAGTAACTTCTTGAATCAAGTCGTTACCGCCAGTGTAGGCACCCCAGTTGTCTCTGAAGTCGTCGAAGTAAGGCATTTTATAGCCTCGGTTCATGCGAACGAATACACCGCTGGTGTCATTAAGCGCGTAATTTGCGCCCACTGTCCACGACGTTTTGGTTTCGTCGTACTCAAGCGCTTTAGTTATTTTGCCGTCAAGATCTTCATCTACCGAATAGTTCACTTCGTGATTTTCACGGCGTAGTCCTAAGTCGATGCTCAGGTCTGTGGTTGCGTACCACGTACCCGTTGCATAAAGTGCGAACGTGCTTGCATCACCTACAGAGCTGATGTCGTAGTTCCAATCGCAGCCTTGTGCGTCGGTGTTACATTCGATCCCGTCTAACAATTCGCCGCCTGGCTGCAACACGTGGTAAGCCGTGTTACCAATGCTCCACCAGTCATTAGCTTTGGTTGATGCACTGTAAATACCAAATGATGTATCGAAGTCTTCCCAGCTTTTCGACACAGCAAGGTCGTTAGTGAAAGCTTCAATATCTTTAAGTACTACCCAACGACCGATTTGCTGAATAGGCGTATCACCGTCATACACTGTGCCAGTTACTGCACCAGTGGCTGATTCGCCATTGTCGGCAACATTTGCAACGGTAGTTGCAGAACCATTCGGTACAAGACCAAAAGTATTGGCTTCACCTTTGGTAAGGTTAAAGCGGTCAACTAGCTGCCAGTCGTTGCCTAAGTCAAGCTTAATGCTACCGCCACTTACGTGTCCGTCCCATCCACGACCTTCGCCAAAGTCGAATGACTCAGTGGTATCGTTAGGGCCATACGTAATGGTGCCTTGGCGATTCAATGGACCAATTTGCGTATAGTTTGCGTCGATACCTTCAACGTTTAAAGGTGTAGGTAAGTACCAAGTACCGCGATCGTCAGTTTGACGGGTATAAAGGTTAAGCTCGCCTTTTTCGAAAACTTTAGTGATGTTTACGGTGAACTGGTTACCCTGCTCAGAGTTAAAGCCGGCATCACGAATACCTTCTGAGCTCTTAATGTAGCCACCTACCATGTAGTACAAGTCGTCATCTAGTGCGCCGCTTGCAACCACGTCAATGCGGTTTAGGCCGTAGTCAGAGATAGTGTACTTCGCTGACGCTTCTGTCGACTCGCCACCACGTTTAAGGCGGAAGTTTGTTGTAAGACCAGGTTGACCGTTGCTTACTACTGGGTTTGGACCACCGCGTAAGCCTTCAACCATTTCAATGGTATCGTCTATGCGAAACAGCTGAGAGTTCTCAAGGAAAGATAGCGTAGGTGCAGGGTAGATAGGAGAGTTCTCAAGCGCAATCGTTAAGAACGGCGCATCGCCACCACCTGGAAAACCACGCACAAATACGTTCGCGCCAGACTCACCGCCTGAGCTTTCAACCCAAACACCTGGAATGGCCTTAAACAAATCGGCCGTAGACTTAGGTGCCAATTTTTCAATGTCGCTAGCGTCGATGTTGGTTACCGCGAAGCTTGCGTCAATCTTTCTAATCCCTGCGCCGCCTGGCGTACCGCTGACAACAATGATCTCTGCGTTGTCTTTCGCTTGTTGTTTTACGTCTTCTTGTGCCATGGCAGGCTGCGTTAGTGCTACCGCTACTGCACTCGCCAGCATTCCTTTTGTAAACAACGTTTTCATGGTGTGTGCTCCCGAAAATGTTCTATTGCGTTGTTAACTGAATGCGTTAAACAGGTTTAAAAATTGTTATACGCATCACGATTGCGAAACAAAATAGATCTGTTTGCAAACGATTGCAAGAATAAAATGCAATCGTTTGCAAATTTTTTGTTTATTGTTGTTAACATGGTTTTACGCCAAGACGATTCGCGCTATATTGTGAATTCGGCTGTAGAGTCGACGATTTATCCGGTTTAGGTAGCGGTTTTACGCTTATATTTTGTAGTGCTATCACGGGTAACCCGGTATACCGAAAATTATTAGAGAATGGTCACATTGGTTTCTGAAACAAAACTCACCTTAGCGAAGCTGGCTGATATTGCTGGTGTATCAACATCGACAGCATCACGGGCACTGAAAGACAACCCGCTTATTAAGCAGGAAACCCGAAGCAGAATTCAGGCACTAGCTAAAGAGCACAATTTTAGTATTAACGCGGCCGCTAGCCGCTTAAGAACGCAGAAAACTCACGTGATAGCGGTGATTTTAAATCTAATCGACAACACCGAACAAAGCACCACAGACCCATTCCTGCTTAAGCTGGTGGGAGAGCTAAATCAAGCGCTAAATGCCAAAGGCTACGAGCTACTGCTGTCTAACTCATTTATGGCATCTGACGATTGGGCGAACTACTTTATTCGCAGCCAGCGTGCCGACGGCATTATTGTCATTGGGCAAGGAAAATCCACGGCCAAAATCGACCGAGCAGCACAGTCGGGCATTCCCATTGTAGTGTGGGGCGATGCAAAAACAGACGCACCATATCCCATTATTGGCGGCGACAACTATCTGGGTGGCTATACGGCAACCCAGCATTTGCTGAGCCACGGCGCCAAACGCATCTTGTTTCTTGGAGATTCTGAACACGCGGAAATGCAGGAACGTCACAAAGGATATTCGCAAGCCCACCGCGATGCGAATGTGCCAATAGACACGCAGTGCACCTGCGCCATCGATATTACGTCGAAAGCAGCATACCAATACATTAACGAGCGTATAAAGGCGAATGGGTTAGATTTCGACGGGATCGTTTGTGTAAGTGATATGGTGGCATTAGGCGCGTTAAAAGCGTTAAAAGAGCGCTATGTAGGTATTCCAAGCGATGTAGGCATTGTGGGTTACGACGATATTTCTTTAGCTGAACTTATGCACCCGTCGTTAACAACGGTGCGTCAGAATACTCAGCAAGCCGCAATAGAGATGGTTACGCAGCTATTAAACCAGTTTGAAAACAAACCTACAGAAAGCCAGGTAGTGGAAACAACCTTAATTGCCCGTCGCTCTACGCAGCACAGCGACTAATATTTCGCTTTTTTATCAGCTTTTTAACGCATAAACGCTATTATTTAACGGTAACAGGGTGTCGATATCGAGCTCTAACGAAAAAATAAAAGCGTTTTGCAAACGTTTGCATTTTTATTTTCTTACGACTACACTCCTGCATAATTCAGTTAACAGAGTGTTTACACATGTCCCGATTCATGGTCATTGCAGCCATTGCCATTAGCTACTACGTATTTGCCATACTACTTAACAGCGTGGGGACTGTTATTCTGCAATCGATCAATAGCTTCGACATTAGTAAGCCAGATGCAAGCACACTAGAAGGCTTTAAAGATCTCTCTATTGCTATTGTCTCGTTCCTAGTGGCCAGCTTCATTCCAAGAGTTGGCTACAAGCTTTCAATGTTACTTGGGTTAGCATTAGTGGCCGTTGCCTGTGCGCTGACGCCTTCTATCGCAAGTTTCTGGTTCATTAAAGTGTTGTTTGCCTGCATAGGTACTGCATTTGCGCTAGTGAAAGTGTCGGTGTACGCCATTATTGGGCAGCTGTCGTCTACCACTAAAGCGCACTCATCGCTAATGAACACCATTGAAGGTATTTTTATGTTGGGCGTGTTGTCTGGCTACTGGGTGTTCGCTGGGTTTATCGACCCCAATAACGATGCTTCTTTATCTTGGCTGAACGTTTACTACTTACTAGCTGCGCTGGTTGGTTTTACGTTAATCGTTGTGGCATTGGCTCCTATAAAGCCTGTGGAAAAAGCGCAATCAGAAGGCCTTGCAAGCGAGTTCTTCAGCATGCTGAAATTGGCGTATAAGCCTTTAGTGCTGGTGTTTATCTTCTCTATTTTCTTATACGTGTTAATAGAGCAGGGCATAGGTTCGTGGCTGCCAACTTTTAACAAAGAGGTGCTGGGCTTACCTACTCAAGTCAGCATTCAAATAACCAGTATCTTTGCGATAGCGCTGGCCGTTGGGCGCTTAACTGCGGGCGCAGTACTTACGCGAATGAACTGGTATCCCCTCTTAAATATCTGTTTGGCGGGTATGGCTACGGTAATGCTACTAAGCTTACCGCTTGCCGAAAACGTGGCTGACAGCACAATAGCCAGCTGGGCTGATGCACCAATAGCTGCGTTCCTTATTCCATTAATTGGATTGATGATGGCGCCTATTTACCCCGTATTAAACTCGGTAATGCTAAGCGCGCTACCTCAACATCAACATGCACCTATGACAGGGCTAATTGTGGTATTTTCGGCTCTTGGGGGAACCACAGGTTCTATCGTGACTGGATTTATTTTCGACGCAGTAGGGGGCCAACAAGCATTTTATCTATCGCTTATTCCAATCGGTGCATTAGTGGTAACCCTATTCTTCTTTAAACGAGCGTCTTCTTCTCTATCGCCTAAAGGTGCGCAGTAACTATGAGTTCTTCTTCACACAACTGGCGCGACAGCTTGTCGTTTTTTGCCAGCGACCTGTTTAAACATGTGCAAATGGCACAGCTATTCCCAGACAGCAAAACCTTCGCTGACGCTATTGTTAAAACCGATCTCAATACCGTTTTAGCGGCTTATGAACAAGCGTGTTTAGATGCTGAGAAAAGCGGCGAAGCAGTAGACTTAGCTACGTTTGTTAATACCCATTTCGATACTCCAGAAATGATTAGCGCAACATCGCAAACCAAGTTTGAAAATGTAGCCGATTATATTGAGCATATGTGGCAGGTGCTAACGCGTACCCCCGACACTGAGCAGAAAGACAGCTTAATAGCGCTTACCCGCCCATACATAGTGCCGGGTGGACGCTTTCGCGAAATCTATTACTGGGATACATATTTTACCGCGTTAGGTCTAATTGACGCGGGGCGCACCGACATGGCAATTAACATGTTGGTGAACTTTGTAGATATTTTAAATGAAGTAGGCTGCATTCCTAATGGCAACCGCGCCTATTATTACTCTCGCAGTCAGCCTCCTATTTTGGCGTTGTTTTATAATTTGCTTAAAGACGCACTAAGCGACCAGCAAAAAGAATACGTTATCTGGGGCTTAAAGAAAGAATACCAGTTTTGGATGAATGAAGCGGGCGAGAACGCGTCACAGAAGGGCGCAGCACAACTGCGCACGGTTACCATGCCGTGTGGTGCTACACTTAATCGTTACTTCGACACCGAGCCTACGCCTCGCCCTGAGTCTTATCGAGAAGACATAGAAACAGCAGAGCACATAGGCGCTGACAAAAGTCAGTTTTACCAGCATGTTCGCGCGGCTTGCGAATCGGGTTGGGACTTTAGTTCGCGCTGGCTAGCTAATCCCAATTCACTAGCAAGTATTCGTACAACTGAAATAATTCCCGTAGATTTAAATGCGCTTTTAGTCACGCTTGAACAGACTCTGGCAAGCGTGACTAAAGGTGCCGAGCAAGCGCGCTACAGTGCGGCATCTACAGCGCGAATTAACGCAATAAACACCTATTTATTTAATGCTGAAAAGGCGGGCTATTTTGACTACCACTTCCCCACACAAACTCAAACCGATGTAGTGTCAGCGGCTATGTGTGTGCCGTTGTTCGTTGGTATCGCAAATGAACAACAGGCAGAGGGAGTGCGTGCCGCGGTAATGAACTCCTTGTTAAAAGAAGGTGGCGTGGTAACCACTTCAAACGCGACGTCGCAACAATGGGATGCGCCAAATGGCTGGGCACCGCTTCAACTGTTTGCTGTTGAAGGGCTGCGCAACTATGGGTTTGAAATGCAGGCTCAAACCATCATGCTGCGCTTTTGTAAAACCATTGAGCGTCACTTTGCATCAAGCGGTGTGCTACTTGAAAAGTACAATGTGTGCGAACCGGAAATAAAAGCAGGTGGCGGTGAATACGACGTACAGCTAGGTTTCGGGTGGACCAATGGCGTGTATACCCGTTTTCAGACATATCTGAACCAGTAAACAAACTTCGGTTAAAACAAATACGCGCGGTACCGTAACAACGGGCCGCGCGTTTTTTGGTAGTGTAGATATTAATTGTTGCCTGAGCGGTTACCCATATCAATCGACATGGCAATATCATCGAGTATGTCGTTTAGCCCCGTAATCTTCTCGTGAGCGATAAATACGCTCATCTGCGACTCAACCACAATATGGTCGGAAGTCGCATCGTTTTCAAAGGTATTGTCTAACGCGCTCTGTACGCGGTCGAAAAACTGTCGTGCACTTCGTTCTTCAATATTGTGCAGACATAAAATAAATTGCTCGGTACCAAATCGTCCTAAAATATCGTTACCGCGGGTAACATTTTGAAGAGTTTGTGCAATTTGTCGTAATACTAAATCACCTTTTGTTGACCCCATTTTCCGCGTTATTTCACGCAGATTACTAATGTCGAATATAGCAATGGCTATGGCCCGGCCTTTTTTCGGCGCATCAAGCTTGTTAATGCGGGCTATCGCCGAATTCGCATTAAGCAGCAGAGTAACGGGATCGATGGCTTTGCGCGCAAGGTGTTTTCTACGAAGTACGTAGCCAGTAATACCGCTTACCAGAAGGAAAATAATAATAGCGGTATACAGCGTGTTCTTTCGTTGCTGTTCCGCTTGTTCAATCGCAGATTCCAAATCATAAATGCGGGTATACAAGTTAGCAGCACCAATAATTAAGGCCGAGTCTTGAGTAACTTCACGGCGCTTAGTCACTTCTTTAGAATAAATCTCGTGCGCTTCTTTCGCCTTAGCTAAGTCCTGCAGTGCGATATACATGGATACGTTGAAGCTAAGGTAATCCAAATTTGAACGAAAGACCGGCGGTATCGCGTCATCATTTAACGCTTCAATACCTGATATATACTGCTTAATACAGGTGAGATCGTTGTCATGTAAGCAAATCTCAGCTTTGTGCCAGTTAACAAGAAGCTCGCCAAACGAACTCGAGATGTTCGAAGACGCTTTTTCTAAATCGGGAAGGGTGTAAGTAAGTCGGTTGTAGTTTTGTGTTTTTCTATAGTAAATAGACAGTGCATACTGATACAAGAAGTTGGTTAGCGGTGTGTCTATTTCGCTATTGAGTACACCTAGTTCTAGAATGCTTTGGTAGGCGCGCTCAGTTTGACCGCTGCTTAGCAATGACACAATGGCGCTGATAAGAATACTTACCTTATTACTGCCTTCATATACAAGCAAGCCCATTTCATGTGCTTTTAGATATTGCTCTGCTGCTAAGGCATGTTGCTCTAAATCGCCATATAGTAAACCGATTGCGTTGTGAATATGCGCTAACTCACCGGGGCTGCCATCGTTAGAATAACGCTTAAGCACACCAAACATCTTACCCAATCTTATTTCAGGTGAAGTGGTTTCTGAACAGTAGTTAATTAGGCCTAAAGAAGAGCTGGTAAAGATATCGCTGTGGCGCTCGGGCGATGATAGTGCTTGGGCTTGTTGGTAGTACTTACAGCGTGCTGGATTTTCTCTGGCGTCATAAGAAAAGCCAATTTGATAAATAGCCGATGCAAACGCATAAGAGCTTTCATCAATATTGCTTTGCATAATGGCTTTAAGCAGCATAGTTTCAGCTTCTTCGTACTTACCACGGCAAATTAAAAACTGCCCTTTGGCTACGGTTAAGGCAAAACGTTGTTGTGATGTAAGCGACTCAAGAGCAAGTGTGTCTTCAAGTTCTGGAAGTAGAGACTGATTAGGGCAATCATACGAAGGCGTGCGTACCTTTTCGATAACGGCATCGATGTTGTCGTTTGCCAACGCGGCAAAAGAAACTAGCGCAACGCTCAAAAAAGAGAATACTGTTAAAGATAACCTTTGAAACATGAGAAATAACGTTTTTGTTTTTTCTTCATAATATCGATTTGAGCCCAGAACTACTACACGGGGCACCTAAAAGTTACGTATTTTTTGTATCTTAATGCGTCTACTATTCTCTAAAAAGTTGGGCTATATAAGCATGTGTTAGGTATTTACCCTACATTGCTAATGGGTAGGCGACCCAAAACTAACCAATATAGCTACTCCAACCAAGGCAACGGCAGACCATACAATAGTTGCTTTAGTCGCCCGTTCACCAAGTACCCATGCAACCCCTAGCGACATTAATGCGCTTGTAGCAATAAGGGTTTGAACCACAGCCGCTTTCGCATAAGCAAACGCAAACATTTGTAGGTAAATAGCAGCAGTCGTGCCAAGTAACGTGGCTAACACAAAAGCAGGCCATACACGTTTTCCGCTGTCACTTTCATAGTTAATAACGGGCATATAGCGTGTTTTGGTTATGGCTATAAATGGCACCACAAATACCATACCGCCAACTAAGCGTAAGAACGCAGCGCTGGCAGCGTCAATTTCACCGGCACTTAAAATGTCGCGGCTAACTACGGCACCAACTGCCTGACATAACGCTGCGCCCACACCATACAAATAGCCACTGGTAGCAAATACATGAGTAGTGCTGCGTTTGCGTACCTTTATAACCATATCTACCGAAAACAGCACTACTGCAACGCCAACCCACTGCTGCCAGGTAATCCATTCGCCAATAAAAGCCATAGCAAAAAGGGCAGTGAATAAAGGCGCAAGAGTTTCGGCGACCAGCACCGCTTGGCTATCGCCAATGCTTTGCAAGGCTTTAAAAAAGCAGGTGTCGCCAATGCCTATACCAATAAGCCCGCTAAGCAATAACCACAAAACAGCATGAGTACTAAGCCCCGTTGGTTGAACCACTACTAAAACCACTGCCAAAATGGCAATAGAAATAAGCCCCTTCCAAAAGTTCATGGTAAGCGGCGAAAACGCATTACCCGTTCCACGGAATAAACGCGCAGCAATTGCCCAACAAAGCGCTGTACCTAGCGCAGCAAAAACACCCATAAATTACCTGTTAAAACTTTGCCCAAAAATGCTGGGGCAAATAAGTAGCTTGCCAAAAAGAGCGGCTATGCTAATGCAAGGTGTGGGCGGGGTAAACTTAAATCACATCAGTAGTTTTTAACTAAATATATTGAAGCCTTAAGCAAACGTAACAGAAGGCTAAGGGCATTCGTGGCATTATGTTGGTGGTAAGATTCGTGAGTAAGTTAAGCGCTGTACTTAATTAAGTGGGCGTTAACCAAACTTTAAGAATAACAGTGAAGTAAAAGGACGAGAAAAGCGTGAGCGTAGAGCAGATGAATTTAACCGGCATTAAAGGTGTAATATTCGATTTAGACGGCACCTTGGTAGAGTCTAGCCTTAACTTCACGCAAATGCGCGCCGATGTAGGCTGCCCACAAAACGAAGACATTCTTACCTTTGTTAATGCCCTAAGCTGCGCCGAAGCCCAAGCGAATGCACACCGAGCTATATTACAGCATGAACTAGACGATGCGCAAAATGCGAAGTGGTTACCCATTGGCAAAGCCATGGTAGAAAAGGTGCAGGCACACAAACTACCCATGGCAATAGTTACCCGCAACTGCCGCCAAGCCACCGCCATTAAGGTAGCAAATAACAGCATTCCCATCGACTACGTGCTAACCCGCGAAGATGCCCCGGCCAAACCCGACCCATCCGCCTTATTGATGGTGGCGAACACATGGCAGCTTCAACCTGAAGACTGCCTGTATGTAGGCGACTTTATTTATGACCAGCAAGCCGCCGAGAATGCTGGGATGAGATGGTTTTTGGTTTAGAGATCAATTTTATGCCCTGAAGGTGGAGTCGGTACTTCGGGTAAGATCGTCATCAATTCTTCTTCTACAAAGCAAGGGTTTCCGATGCCCGCATATACTTTAGTATACTCTTCTTCTCTTAGCTCTTGCATGTTCATATTTTGTTCGATACTCATAGTTAATTCCTTTTCAATTAATTTCAAATTGCTAAAAAGCGCAGAAAGGTTAACAAGGCTACTGACATATGGATTTGCGATTGAAGACAGAAAAGAGATTCATTAAGCACTTTTTCGTGTTTGGCGCAATATTGATGTTTTTCTGTCTCATTATTTCAAATGATGCTAGAGCTCTCGGCGTTACATTAAATGGTAAAACTAAGTTCGCAGGTATTCCCGCAGGTATCATAAGAGACATCGAAGTAGTTGGTGATGCTGTTTATATTGCATCTGAAAATGGTGTGTTTAAGTACTTGGGAGGACAGTCAGAGAGGGTAAGTTATGGTTCGACTCTCAGCACCCGTGGTACGGTTTCTGATCTTTATTTTGATGGGAAAGAAACACTATGGATAGTTGAATTTGGAGTAGGGGTTTACAAGTTTAATGTGGGTACTGGTCTAGCAGAAAGTTTTCATCACGAAAGCAAGTGGCCCAAATATGCATGGAAGATAGGAGTCTTGGAACACTATGTTGTTGTTTCTTTGATAAGCGGCATTATCGTTGTAGACATTGCGACGGGTGAGCTACAAAGTTGGGCATCAAATGTTGGTGTCGGAAACGTAGAAAGAGTCTTATCGCTCTCGGTATCAAAGAGCGGTCTGGTCTTCTTAGCGTCTAAAGACGGATTAGTGATAGTTGATCCTGACAGGAAGGTCAGTGAGTTGATAGCGGTTGACAATTCCTTGACCGCTCTCTCTTCAGTTGACGCAGTCTCAGCGTATGACTCTATAGTTCATATAGGTGGAAAAGAAGGAGTTTATGCTTGGGACATGTCAACTAACGAAAAGCGATTTTATCCGTTCAAAATTCCAAGTTCATCCAGCTCTATTTCAGATGTTTATGTTTCAGAATTAGGTAGGTTATATGTCGCAGCAGGAGGCCTATTCGAAATCAAAGAAGGACTAATAATCAAACCTGACTTTATGTCACCTTTGATAACTTCCGATGGAATAAAAAGCATTGTAAAAATTGCAGAATTACCGTCGGGAGAATTATTAATAGCGTCTTCTCAGCTAGGGCTTGTTTCTATTTCTCACTCACATGAAGCTATAAATCTTGTCCATCAAAATGGCCAGGTCTTTAGAAAGAACATTAAATCATTTGGCACCAGCAATGATTTTGGGTATGCCGTAGGCACAAAAGACCAAGACTTTCTCATTGATTTGAAAACAGGGGAGGTAAAGCCATTTAGTTTTTGGGAGAATAATAGTTGTATAGATGAATTGTTGAACGAAATTAGTACGGAATTTACAAATACAGTTTCTGGCTACGACTTCTGCAGTTCTGAGTATTCACACATCACTAGTAACTCTGTTTCCCATTCTTATGTATACCATGACTCTGGGGAGAATGCGTTTTATAACATTATTGATAGAGGTGTGATAGTCGATAAAATACCTGCCCCTCAAAACATGATCACTTCGGTTTTGACTGCCTCTGGTGAAATCGCAGGATTCGATACCAATAGTTATTTTCATATCCAGATGTCCAAATTTAACTGGAAGTCAATTTCTCCTGATGAAGGCAAGTGGGTTGGACTGACTTGCTTAATTGAACTGGAGAACACTTTCTTACTCTGTACTTCAGGGCAGGGAATAAAATCTATCAACAAGCGTACAGGAGAGATAGCTTCATCTAGTCTACTCGAAGATACAGGTGCAAGATTTATCAGGGGAGCTCTGTTAAGCACAAATGATAACTTATGGTTCTTATCAAACATGGGGCTCTTTGTTGTAACGTCAGACGGTAACTTAATTTCTTTCAATGAAAATGATGGGATATTTGATACTGACTTTGAATACCGTGGAATACAAGAACTGGGAGATCGCATAATTGTCCTCGGTGACAAGTACTCATATGTAATCTCTGAGAAGAAAGCCATTCTGGCTATGAAGGCCAAAGAAAATATTAAGAGTAGAGTTGTTTTTACCCGTATCGACTGGGCTGCTAAAGATTCGAAATCTCACAAAATGCTTCAAACAACTGGGGGTCTCTCTAACCCCATAATGCTAGAAAGTGATTTTGATGCATTTGCAGTGGACTTTAGAACTAACAGTTTTTCAGAGAATGAAACTCAAAAACTAGAGTACAGAATTCTAGGAATAGACGATGAGTGGAGCGTGCATCCCCAATCACAAGCCTTTCTCACATTGTCGGATCTTAGGTCTGGAAGCTATGAGTTTCAAGCGAGGGTGATGGGAGCCGGAAACCCTATATCTACATTAGCGTTTGAAGTAAAGCCACCGATATACTTTCAAAGGTTTGCTTTTTGGATTTATCTCACTATTACTTTAAGTCTCATTATCGCATACAAGCTCAATTATCTGAGCAAGGTATGGGGCTACTTTAAAACTACTAAACTCTACAACCATCTTACCCGCTACGAAATAACCGACGGGCACTCTAAATTTGAAAAGATGCTTCGCAGCAAAGAACGCTTCATTAACGAAATCACCCACGAACTTCGCACCCCAATTCAGCTCATCAATGGATCGTTAGAAGGCATATCCAAAACAGCTCATGCAGCGAGCAAAGAACTGATATGTGTTCAGGACAATATGAAAAGGGTCGAACAGTTGATTAATCAAATGAGTCAAGATGTCCCTAAAGCCTTGGCGGCAGCCGACTACTACAGATCCTACTCGTCAGATAACATAAAGTTTATCGTCCTATCGCTAGAGCCATTAGCCAAGCAGAAGCGGCAGAATTTAGAGTTACGTATTAAAGGGAAAAAAGAAATTTCGCTCATTAACGACAGCTTAGAGAAAATCCTGGCAAATCTAATTCAAAATGCAATTAAGTTCACACCAGAACTTGGCACAATAAAAGTAGCCGCTATACAAGATAGTAAAGTGCTTAAAGTTATCGTTAGTGATGACGGAGAAGGAATTGATGAGCACTTTCACAAAAAAGTATTCGAGCGATTCACTAAAGGGAGCAGTGAGCATGAAGGTCATGGTGTTGGCTTAGCAATGGTGAAAACCTTAGTTGAACTGAACCAGGGCGACATTGCGTTAGAGAGTCAAAAAGGCATTGGAACTAAAGTTACCGTAACGTTACCCATTGATGATATTGAGTATGTAAATTCGCATGCTGAAAAATTGTCACCCGCAAATGCCAAATCGAACAAGAAATCACTATTAATAGTTGATGACAGCAGAGAGTTCCGCTCTTATCTATTTGATTTGTTTTCTAGCAAATATCGCTGTTTAGTTGCGCGAAATGGTGTGCAGGCGTTAGATGTTATGCAGCATTACCTTGTCGATCTAGTTATCACAGATCAAATGATGCACGAAATGGACGGGCTGAGTTTAATAAGAGAAATTCGCGGTAATGTCAGCTATGCCAGTATTCCCATATTGATGTTTACTGCGGAAACCGGAACTGAATTAGAAAAATCAGCGCTAGAAGAAAAAGTGGACTACTTCTTGGCAAAACCTGCATCAAAAGAGGAAATTACTCTTAGGGTTGAGCATTTATTGTCGGTCAGAGAGGCAAAAGAGCGCGAGGAAGAGGAAAGCGAAGAGCCTGCATTTAAATTTGGATGCTTGAAAATCCCCGAGTTTGATAACGAAAAGGATATGGCGTTCTTTTTGAACTTTATCGCAGTATTGGAAAAGAACTACCACAATGAATCATTCAATAGAGACCAAGCTGCCTCGCAGTTATTGATAAGTCCTAGAAGTTTGAACCGAAGAATGTCAGAGTTGTTTGAATACAACTTCAGCGAGTTTCTTTCACGCTTCAGAATCGAAAAGTCTATTCCGTTACTGTTAGAGGGAAATAGCATTCTAGATACCTGCCTAGACGTTGGCTTCGGCACCGCAGCTTATTTTTCGACGTCCTTTAAAAAGGTTATGAGCTTACCACCCAAAAAGTTTGTGGAGCAATACAATAAAACAGTAGCGTAAAGGTAGTATCTAAAAGAACTAAATGTACCTACGTCTCTCCGCCAAAAAGCCTATCAATAGAAACGATGCCACATAGCCTGCACCTTGGTACTGCCAAGGCAAGTAGGCTAGGGTGTGTTTTAAGAACGGTGCGCCGTACAAAGTTAGTGCGCCATAGCCAAAGGCACACAGCACTACAAACAAACTAACGCGAATGGTGAAATGGTAAGGTGCCAGTATGCGTTTTACATGGCCGTTAATCAGGTCGCCGTACACCACTAGAATAGTGGCCATAAGCATAATGCTCATTTCGGTGTAATAGGGGCTTAGGGCGCGAGAAAGGGCACTGAAAAGTTCACTCATAAAATTACTACTATTATGACGTTTTTATTGTGTGCCCATTATAACCACGGTAAGGTCAAAAGCGTTAGCTAACGCCTTTATTAAGTGCGCTTACTGCTTTAAAGCCTTGCTCAATAGTGGCAATGCGGTCGGTGGTTTGATCGCGCTCTACAAATTTATGTTCAATACCGGCTAACTTGCCGTGCGCGAATATCTCTTTAAAGTTAATCGTGCCTGTGCCCACATCAGCAAAACTGCCGTCTTCAGCCAAATCTTTTACATGCCAAAGTTTAAAGCGGCCTGGGTACTGCTTAAAGTAATCAACGGGGTTTTTACCTGCTTTTACCGTCCAGTATAAATCCAGTTCCATGGCAACAAGGTCTGGGTCGGTCTGAGTTATAAGCACGTCTAATGGTGTCTTACCGTCGCGTACTTCAAATTCAAAATCGTGGTTGTGGTAGGCAAGAGTAATACCTTCCTTCTTACACGCTTCGCCAATGGTATTTAGCTTATCGGCAAGGGCTTGGTATGGCGCAATTCCCGTACCACGCTGGGCTTCGCTAAGCCAAGGAACTACCAAGTACTTGTGACCAACGGTTTGTGCGTTATCTAAAATTTGTGTCAGGTTAGTATCGAACGCGTCTAACTGAATATGAGCCGAAGGCGCAGTTAGGCCATTGTCATCAAGCAGTTGCTTAATTTCCTTTGCGCTATGGTCAAAGTAGCCTGCAAATTCCATTTCCGAATAACCAACATCAGCGACCAGTTTAAGCGTAGCCGGCACACTTACTTTCATAATATCTCTAAGCGTGTAAAGCTGCAGACCAACAGCACTTTTGTGCATGCCCTTCATCATAGCTCCTTTATCACTACCATGCCCGTGCGCCAAAACAGCAGGAGTGCTCATAGCCGCCAGTAAACCAGATGAATATTTAATGAACTGTCGTCTTGAAACGCCAGAGCCAATATTACTGGCCGCGTCTAAAATTGCTGTCTTACTTAAGTTTGTTTTACTTAAATTCACTGCTTGCTCCTTTTCTGTAGTGGTACATTGGTGATGACGCATTGCTATCATCAATTAACCCAAAGCTTTGCCCGTGCTCTCTCGCACAATAAGTTCAAACGGCATAATAACTTTGGGGGCCTTGCGAATTTTTCCGTTAAGAAGGTCCACCAGTAGCGTAACCGCCGTTCTACCAAATTCTTCTGCAGGTTGGGCAATAGTGGTTAGCGGTGGATCCACAAATGCTGAAAACGCAATGTCATCGAAACCTGCCACCGATATGTCATTAGGAACATGTAGGTTGGCTTGCTTGAAGGCTTGCATGGCACCAATAGCCGTTTCGTCGTTCTCACAAAATACGGCGGTGGGTCTACTTTCAAGGTGACTAATGGTTTCCCCTGCGTTGTATCCGGCCTGTAATGTAAAATCCCCCGGGAACAACAAGCTCTCATCAAAGGCAATATTGGCTTGCGCTAATGCGTCTTTATATCCAACCAAGCGTTCTTGGGTAAGCGGACTTGAATTAGGACCTTTGATCATGGCTATACGGGTATGGCCTAATGAAATTAAGTGCTCGGTCATTGCTTTGGCTGCAGCACGGTTGTCTAACGACACAACAGGATATTGGCCATCGTCAATCACCTCACAGGCATTCACCATGGGAAGCAGGCCATTGTCGTTGATCATCGTGGCATCAAATGGGTTGTGCGCACGTAACTGTATAAGCCCATCAGCCTGAGAAGTACTTACCATCTTGGCGTAATGGCTTTCTATTTCACTATTACCAAGCGTATTGGCAAGTAAAATGGAATAGCCCAGTTCGGCTGCCGCTTCCTGCATACCGCTAATAACACGGGCAAAAAATACGTTCGCTACCGTAGGCACCAGCACCACTAAATTGTGCGTTTTTCCCGAACGAAACTTAACTGCCATTAAGTTAGGTTTATATCCAACTGCCTGAACAGCGGCCATCACCTTATTGCGCGTTTTAGGAGAAACACGCTCAGGTTGTTGCAATGTTCTTGATACGGTAGCGACCGACACGCCGGCACTATCTGCTACATCTCTAATATTTGCCATTTACGTTATTGTTGTTTGTTAATTCACTCGCGCATTGTAAACCTAACCCAGTAGAGGTGTGGTCTATACGATGGTAGCGAATTCAAAATTTACGTGAAATTAATATGTAACCGTTTTCATTTTAAGCAAAAGAATACGCACTTTCATTAAAACGTCAAAGGTTATTTGTAGGATTTATGTAAATTTGAGCTAGTGTTATGTTCAAATTTGGTGCAGGAATAGGCGGTTAAAGGTAGTAAAGCCCCGGTATTACCTCGCCATTTGTAAACTTTAGATTAACAAAATGCTGTTTTTTGTATTGACCATTAAAATGTAACGGGTTACATTTTGTGGCATTAGTAACACCAATAGTGCGTTTGCACACAGAGGAATTTCAATGCAACCAATTCGAATGGGAATGATCGGAGGCGGGGAAGGCGCGTTTATCGGTGCCGTGCATCGTCATGCCGCAGGGTTAGATGGGAACTACCAGTTGGTGTGCGGCGCATTTAGCCGCAACGAAGAAAATAATACGCGTACTGCTTCTGCATTGAACGTATCAACATCGCGTACATACGACAGCTGGCAGTCAATGTTAGAAGAAGAAGCCAAATTACCTGAACAGCAGCGCATGCAGGTTGTGGTTATCGTAACGCCTAATCATCTTCACGTACCTATTTCACTTGCCGCAATTAAGGCGGGCTTTCATGTTTTCTGTGAAAAACCAGCAGGCATTAGCTTTGCAGAAGTAAAAGAGCTTCAAGATGTTATTCACGCCAGTGAATCGCTATACGGCTTGGCTCATACCTACCTTGGTTATCCTATGGTTTGGCAAGCACGTCATCTCGTTGAAAGCGGTAAGCTGGGCAAGATTCGAAAAGTGTATGTTGAGTATCCGCAAGGCTGGTTGTCTGGCGAAGAAGAAACGCACAATAAGCAAGCGCAGTGGCGTACCGATCCAGCAATTTCTGGCGCAACGGGCGCAATGGGCGACATCGGCACTCATGCCTTTGGACTTGTTGAGTTTGTATTAAACGACAGTGTTACCTCGTTATGTGGCGAGTTAAACACCCATGTTGAAGGGCGTCGTTTAGATGACGACGGCGCCGCGCTTATTAAAACTAAGAAGGGTGCGTCGGGCGTGCTGATTGCTTCACAGGTTTGTGCTGGTGAAGAAAACGCGTTGAAGATCCGCGTCTACGGTGACAAGGGCGGTTTAGAGTGGCGTCAAATGGAGCCAAACTCCGTTATCTATCGCCCTGTTGATGCCCCTTATCAAGTGTTTAGAGCCGGCCAAGGTCAAGTTGGGTTATGTGATGCTGCATCTGCACGTTGCCGTGTTCCAGCTGGCCACCCAGAGGGCTACTTAGAAGCAATGGCAAACTTGTATACCGATTTTGCTAAAGCGGTACGCGCGAATCAAAAAGGCAAAGCTGATGGCGTTCCAGGAATAAATTCAGGCATACGCGGAATGGTATTTATAGATGCCATGCTTGCCAGTACTGACAGCGACACTAAATGGGAGTCGGTCAGTCAGGAAGGAACGCAGTAATGCAATTAAAACATACAATGAAAAAGGTGAGCGCTTATGGCTACTAATCAACAACCTATAAAAGGGCCGGCTATCTTCCTTGCTCAGTTCATGGGAAAAGAAGCGCCGTTCGATACGCTCGAAAATATGGCGAAGTGGGCAGCGTCGCTTGGTTACAAGGGAATACAGGTACCTACTGACCCTAGTCTGTTTGATTTAGAAAAAGCAGCCGAGAGCCAAGAGTACTGCGACAACATTGCTAAAATTTGTAAAGACGCAGGGGTAGAAATCACTGAGCTTTCTACGCACTTACAAGGTCAGCTAGTGGCGGTTCACCCCGCTTACGACGAGTTATTTGATAACTTTGCGCCGGCACACTTACACGGCAAGCCACAAGAGCGAACCGAATGGGCAATTAATCAGCTCAAATGTGCGGCTATTGCCAGTAAACGTTTGGGATTGAAAGCTCACGCTACCTTTTCTGGTGCATTAATGTGGCACTTGGTTTACCCGTGGCCTCAGCGTCCTGCTGGCTTGGTCGAGCAAGGCTTTGCTGAACTAGCCAAGCGTTGGAAACCCATTCTCGATGCATTCGACGATGCGGGTGTTGACGTATGCTACGAAATTCACCCTGGGGAAGACTTGCACGATGGAGCTTCGTTCGAACAGTTTTTAAAAGCGGTAGATAACCACCCACGAGCAAATATTCTTTTCGATCCAAGTCACTTTGTTTTACAGCAGCTTGACTACCTTGACTTCATTGACCGCTACCACAGCCGGATCAAAATGTTTCACGTCAAAGACGCCGAATTCAATCCGAACGGTAGAAACGGTGTGTACGGCGGCTATCAAGACTGGCAAGACCGCGCGGGACGTTTTCGTTCCCTTGGCGACGGCCAAGTCGACTTCAAAGGTATTTTCAGCAAGCTTACCCAGTATGGCTTCACGGGCTGGGCAGTACTAGAGTGGGAATGCTGCTTAAAAGACAGTGCGCAAGGCGCGGCAGAAGGCGCACCGTTTATCGCTTCACACGTTATCGAGCCAAGCAAATATGCGTTTGACGACTTTGCTGGTGGAGACGTTAGCGAAGCGAAGAATAATCGTATTTTAGGCCTTGAGCGCTAAGCGCCATCAATAGGATAACAATAACTATGATAACCCTACGCCTTAGTTTGATGATGTTCCTCCAGTTCTTCATTTGGGGAGGCTGGTTTGTAACATTAGGCACGTATCTATCAAATACCCTGTCTGCCAACGGTGGACAAATCGGCATGGCTTTCTCAACCCAAAGTTGGGGCGCCATCATTGCCCCCTTTATTGTGGGCCTTATTGCTGACCGGTTCTTTAATGCAGAAAAGATCCTCGGCTTACTACATATTGTTGGCGCCGTGCTTATGTACTGTATGTACCAAGCGAATGATTTCGCCAGCTTTTACCCTTATGTGTTGGCATACATGATTGCATACATGCCTACGCTTGCTTTGGTTAACTCAGTGTCATTCGGACAAATGGTCGACCCGTCAAAAGAGTTCGGAAAAGTTCGTGTGTGGGGCACTATCGGCTGGATTGTGGCAGGCCTTATGATTAGCTATGTCTTCTCATGGGATTCTGCACAGTCTATTGCCGATGGTATGCTCAAAAACACGTTCTTATTGTGCAGCGTTGCCTCGCTAATGTTGGGCGTATTCAGTTTTACACTGCCAAATACGCCACCTCAATCTAGCGGTAAAGCGGTAACTATTCGCGATATTCTTGGCTTGGACGCGTTGGCACTGTTAAAAGACAAAAACTTCTTTGTATTCTTTCTTTCATCTGTACTTATTTGTATTCCACTGGCGTTTTACTACCAGAATGCGAACCCATTCCTTACTGAAATAGGCGTTGAAAATGCAACGGGCAAAATGACACTAGGTCAAGTTTCCGAAGTGTTGTTCATGTTGGCTCTGCCGGTATTTTTGAACCGTTTCGGTATTAAAGCCACGTTGGTGATAGGTATGGCGGCGTGGGTTGTTCGTTATGCACTGTTCGCATTCGGAAACGCTGACGAAGGTTTGTTCATGCTTATTGTTGGTATTGCACTGCACGGTATTTGTTACGACTTCTTCTTTGTATCAGGGCAAATCTATACCAATGCAAAGGCGGGAGAAAGCGTAAAAAGTGCAGCGCAGGGGCTAATTACCTTAGCGACATATGGGGTAGGTATGCTGGTGGGCTTTGCAGTGGCAGGCGCAATTACCGACACCTACACGATGGAAACCGGTGCGCACAGTTGGCAGCAGGTCTGGTTATTCCCAGCAGGGTTTGCCGCGGTTGTGTTAGTGCTATTCGCCTTTCTGTTCAGAAAGGAAAAGGTGAACGCAGATGCATAACATTACCCGCAGAAAATTACTTCAAGGTATGGCTATGACAGGGGCAGGCATTGCCGGAACAGGGTTAGCAGCAGCTGGTTTAGCCACTGCGATGCCTGCTATAGCGAGTACAAACGGCACGAAAGGTAGCAACACCATGAATACGCCGCTTAAAGGAAATGTAAACCATTCGGTAAGCCGATGGACCTACGGCGATTTAAGCATTGAAGAGTTGTGCCAAACCGTTAAGCAATTAGGATTTGGAGCCATTGACTTGGTAGGCCCTGAAGATTGGCCTGTGCTAAAGCAGTACGGCATCGACTCTTCTATGTGTAACGGCGCCGAGATAAGTCTTGAAGACGGCTTCATTCACAGTGAGCTCCACGACGAACTAGAAGCGCGTTATATAAAGCACATCGATTTGGTCGCTGATGCAGGTTATACAAACCTTATCTGCTTTAGCGGCAATGCCCGAGGCATGTCACGAGAAGATGGACTGGAAAATGCGGTTAAAGGGTTAAAACGCATTTTACCTCATGCTGAAAAACGCAACGTAGTGATTTTCATGGAGCTGTTTAACAGCAAAGTCGACCACCCTGATTACATGGCCGACAATTCTGCATGGGCGATAGAACTTTGCAAACGCCTAGGTTCTAAGCACTTCTCACTGCTTTACGATATCTACCACATGCAAATTAATGAGGGAGATATCATCCGAACTATTCGAGATAACTATCAGTACTTTGGCCATTACCATACGGCCGGCGTACCTGGGCGTCACGAAATAGATGCTTCACAAGAACTCAATTACGAAGCAATTGCTAAAGCCATTGTCGAGACCGGATTTAAAGGCTACTTAGCACAAGAGTTTATACCCACACCGAAAACCAAAGCCAACAGAATAGCGTCGCTACAACAAGCGATCCATATCTGTGATGTGTAACGTGCGAACAGGCACAGCGACGAATTAAGTTTTAAGGACGTGTTATGGCGAGTAACGAATATGATGCAATAGTTATTGGATCTGGTATCAGTGGCGGTTGGGCTGCTAAGGAGCTAACCGAGAAGGGCCTAAAAGTGCTTATGTTAGAACGTGGCCAAAATATCGAGCACATTAAAGATTATAAAAATGCGCACAAAGAAGATTGGGATTTTCCTCACCGAGACTTGCCTACTCAAGCAATGAAAGTGGATTATCCCGTGCTTAAGCGCGACTACCCGCTAAATGAAAAAACGTACGGTATGTGGGCAAATGAAAAAGAAAATCCTTATACCGAAGACAAGCGCTTCGACTGGTACAGAGGTTACCACGTAGGTGGACGCTCACTGTTGTGGGGACGCCAAAGCTACCGTTTGAACAAAGAAGATTTCGAAGCCAATGCTAAAGAAGGCATTGCTGTCGACTGGCCTATTCGCTACGACGATTTGGCGCCATGGTATGACTACGTAGAAAAATTCGCGGGTATCAGTGGTAATCGCGATGGCTTAGATGTATTGCCTGATGGTGTATACCAGCCACCAATGCCAATGAATATTGTAGAGGAAAGTGTCGCGGCGCGGGTGAAAAAGGCCTATGAAGGCGCGCGGCACATGGTGCATGGCCGCACTTCAAACATGACACAAAGCAAGCCCGAAGAAGGGCGTGTTCATTGCCAATACCGCAATAAGTGCTGGTTGGGTTGTCCTTTCGGTGGCTATTTCAGTACACAAGCATCTACGCTTCCAGCTGCGGTTAAAACAGGTAACTTAACCCTTCGACCTTTCTCGATAGTAAAAGAGATCTTGTTCGACAAAGACAAGAAGCGCGCGACTGGCGTTGAAATTATCGATGCAGAAACCAACGAGACCTATATATTTAAAAGCAAGATCATCTTTGTAAATGCGTCAGCACTTAACTCGGCGTGGGTACTGATGAACTCTGCCACAGACGTATGGGACGGTGGCTTAGGAAGCAGCAGCGGCGAGTTGGGTCACAACGTTATGGATCACCACTTTAGAGTCGGTGCTTCAGCTGAAGTTGAAGGTTTTGACGACAAATATACCTACGGTCGCAGACCGAGTGGCTTCTATGTGCCAAGGTTTAGAAACTGGGGAAGTGATAAACGAGACTACCTGCGTGGATTTGGTTATCAAGGCGGCGCAAGCCGTTCAGGTTGGCGCAAAGACATAGCTGAGCTTGGTATAGGTGCTGGACTTAAAGATGCGATAACCGAGCCTGGTCCATGGACAATAGGCATGACAGCGTTCGGTGAAATTCTTCCGTATCACGAGAACAAAGTGTACTTGAACAAAAAAGTCACCGACAAATGGGGCTTACCAGTACTCGCAATGGATGTCGAGATTAAAGAAAACGAGCTTAAGATGCGCAAGGACATGCAGCAAGACGCGATTGAGATGTTTGAAGCAGCAGGTCTTAAAAATGTTCAAGGCTGGGATGCTGACTACGCACCTGGCATGGGCATTCATGAAATGGGCACGGCGCGTATGGGAAGAGACCCAAAAAGCTCTGTGCTTAATGCGCATAACCAAGTGTGGGATGCACCGAACGTATTTGTGACCGATGGTGCGGCAATGACATCGGCCAGCTGTGTTAACCCTTCACTGACCTACATGGCATTAACGGCAAGAGCCGCAGACTTTGCCGTAGAAGAGTTAAAGCGAGGAAATCTATAATGGAACGCCGAGAACTACTTAAACTCATCGCTACTGCTACAGGCACAGCATTGTTCGCAGGTAATGTACTTGCCTACACAGATGTGCCCGCTGTACCGCTTAGCGACACATTGTTTAATGAAAAAGATGTGGCCTTGCTGAATGAAATGGGTGAAGTGATCATTCCTCAAACTGACACGCCTGGAGCAAAAGCGGCTAACGTTGGTGCCACAATGGCTGTGCTGGTAACCGATTGCTACACACCTTTGCTTCAGAAGACCTTTCTTGATGGCATTAAGAAAATATCTTCGTTAAGTCAAAGTCGTTTCAACAAACAATTTGTTCAGCTTACCAAGCAAGAACGAGAGGCTTTATTTAACGACCTGGATGTAGAAGCGAAAGCGGCGAACCTTGCTAACGGTGTTTATCAAGGCGTTGAAACAGGAAAGCCAAGTCAGTGGGAGCCAGGTACCGATGAGCCAACCCCTCACTACTTTACGCTATTAAAACAGCTAACACTTTATTGCTTTTTCACGTCTCAAGTTGGCGCGACTAAAGTGCTTCGTTATGTGGCTATTCCTGGACGCTACGACGGTGCATTCCCTTACAAGAAGGGCGACAAAGCGTGGGCCACCTGAGCCTGCGCTATCGAGCTGCCAAACACAACACAGTTATATAACGGATAAAACAAGGTACTGACACTATGAATAAAACATTCGTCGCTTCAACAGTGGCTTTACTCATGCCACTTTGTGCATGTGCTACAGCAGATGCACAAACTGAAAAAAGCGAATCGCGTTTAACCCGCGAACAGCAGGCTGCTAAAACGGAAGTATGGGAGCCTGTTCCTGAAGTGGTTTCTTTTGATAAGGCGGGCGTGCCCTCTGATGCCATTTCTTTAATTGGTGATGACCTGTCTAACTGGACTTCAGTAAAGGAAGGTGAGGCTAAGTGGACGCTAGAAAACGGTGTACTAACTGTGAAGCCGGGAACAGGCGATATCAAAACGAAAGCAGAGTTTTGTGATGTACAGTTGCACGTAGAGTGGAAAGCGCCGCAGCCAGAAGCGGGAATGGAAGGACAGCAGCGCAATAACAGCGGTATCTTCCTGCAGCAGCGATATGAAATTCAAGTCTTGGATTCATATCAGAATAAGACCTATCCCAATGGTCAAGCGGCAAGTGTTTATAAACAAACCATTCCTTTAGTTAACGCTATGAAGGCGCCTGGCGAATGGCAAACTTACGACATCATATATAAAGCACCAACCTTTAACGGTGAAGAACTAGCAACGAAAGGCTATGTTACGGTAATACATAACGGCGTAGTGGTTCAGAACCATACTGAAATTCAAGGTACAACAGAATGGATCGGTGCGCCTAAGTACAAAGCTCACGGATGCGCACCGCTTCAATTACAAGATCACGGCAACTTAGTAAGTTTTAAGAATATGTGGGTAAGACCACTTTAAAAAGCTAGCCGATAGATATCTTCAATCTCTTCAATACTCAATTGCTTGGGATTATTGCGAAGAAGGCGAGTTACTTTACTCGCCTCTTCTGCTAATTCACCTACACAAGAAGGCGGAATATTGAAGTGGGTGAGCGAAGCGGGAATATCTACATCGCGACACAGTTTTTCTATAGCAACTAATAATAGTTTAATTGCTTCCTCTTTTGAGTGGTGGCGCTCACATACCTTTAAAAGCTTAGCCACACAATAAAGTTTGTCTTGGCAGAACGGCGCATTTACTTTCAACACATGAGGTAACATTACCGCGTTACTCATGCCATGTGACAGATGAAACCGTCCCCCCAGTGGATAAGCCAATGCATGTACTGCCCCTACGCCTGCGTTTCCAAACGCAAGACCCGCCATTAAACTGCCGGTGGCCATATCTTCACGTGCAGATAAGTTCTCACCATTGTTATAAGCGTGAAGTAATGAATTGAAGATAAGCTTGAGTGCATTCTCTGCCAGAGCGTCGGTTATCGGACTAGCATTTACACTTATATAAGCTTCAAGCGCGTGAACGAATGCGTCTATACCGCTCGCTGCTGTAATGGACTGGGGGCATGTTTTTGTCATTTCAGGTGCAACGATCGCAACATCGGGTAGCAAGCAGTGGCTAACAATTCCTTTTTTCATCTGTGCTATCGGATCTGACAAGATAGCAATATTGGTAACTTCTGAACCTGTACCGGCAGTAGTGGGGATAACAATAAGAGGCAAACGCCGTTTTGAAAGCGTATTTTCACCGAAGAGTTCACTGAGGGGGCCAGTATGATCGTATGCAGCTGCAAGTACTTTTGCACTATCAATAGCGCTACCTCCACCAAGAGCAATAATTCCGTCTACTTGCTTCTCACGAAGTATCGCTAACTTATCTTCTATGATATTCACTTCAGGCTCTGGTGGAATGTCATCAATAATAAGTAAGGGTGAAGAGGGTAATAGTGTGAGTAGTTGATCAAGAAGACCAGATGAAGAAACGCCTTTGTCAGTAACGATGGCACATTCCTTTATAGATAATCTCGACATTTCATCGGGGAGAGCTTTTATAGCGCCAAGACCCGTTACGAGTTTTCCTGCGGTTTTGAATTCTGAAACCTTCATGCAAACCCCTCAATAATCCACGTACACGTTCAAATATCGTCTTACTAATTTATAGTACACAGCGTGACTTACCAATTAACTAACCTTATAGATCGTGAAAAGCGCGGTGAATTAGTGGTTTTTATGAACGTATTGCACATTGTTTATGCAAACGATCGAAAAATAAGGATTTTTTTAAAATACT